>NZ_QJUG01000382.1 GCF_003426775.1 Allorhizocola rhizosphaerae
ATGCAGCGACTACGCTGCATTCTGCGGCCGCCGCAGTTGATATTGAATTGTCCACAACTTTCGATGATCGAGCGGCGGCCGTCCATCATCTGGCTGGGCTTCATTCCGCCAGCTCACACGGCATGTCGTGACTGCCGTACTAACCTTAACATTGGTGACTGTAATACCACCGGAGGCTAATCCGAAATCTGCCGTTCCTGTGCGGACGGCTCCACTGCGGTCAACTATGAGAACTGGAGCGTTCGGCCCTAGCTTCGCCGGCAGGACAACAATTTGGCCATCAGGCATCGTGTGCAATCCACCGGTGCCACCGAAGGCGCGCCTCGCCGCTGCTTCCGCCGCAGCAGCAGCGTCTGCCTGTGACAGTCCTGCACCAGTAATGCGATCAATCAATACGCTGGTTCTTCCAGAGGACATTTCGCTGATTTCTGCACCAAGATTGGTCCCGAATTCTACTGGATCGCCACCTCGACCTGGGCCACCGGCGTTGTGCACGAGCACTGGTGTGCTGCCCACGAGTACATAGTAGGTGTGGAGATCTCACGGGCCGCGAGGCGAGGACATGAGCGAGATCATGCCATTTGCCTGCGGGTTCGGGCGACCCTCCGAGCCTTCGCATTGATTGCTGGCAATGGTGACAGCAACCCTGACAGCAACGTGGGCGGACGATGGCGGACGACGGATGCGATTGAAAGATGTTGGCCTATATGGGGTTACGGGTTCGTGTGTGTGCGCGTTTGGTGATGAGGCGGTCGATGGCGGTGATGCGGCGTTGCAGCCGTGCGGATTCGATGCGGTCGGCGATAACGCGGGCCTGGCCGAGGACGGTGCAGGCGGCGTCGAGTTCCCCGGCGCGGGTGTAGCTTTCGGCGAGCCAGGTTTGATAGAGCGCGACTTCACGTAGGTGTGAGCTGTTGTAGGAGGCCAAGGCAGAGGTCAGCAGCGGCTCAGCGGCCCAGGGTGCGCCGGTTTCGATGTAGCAGCGCCCGGCCATGACATCGATCTCGGAGCGGTTGAGCCAGTAGACCCATTCCGGTTCGCAAATGTCGATGGAGCGTTGCTCGTAGGCGTCATCGACGGCGTCAAGCGCCCGGCGGGTGGCCTCGGTGTCTTTGAGCCGGGCAGCGGCCCAGGCGAGACGTTCCAGCAGCAAGGCCCGGACGATCGGGGTGGCGCCGGCCGCGCCTTTGACCGCGGAGCGGGCGATCAGCAGCGCGTCTTCACGCTTGCCGATGTTGGCGATCTGGTAGGCGAGGCTGGAGAGCAGTTGCGCGCCAAGCGTTTTGTCGCCTGCTTGCTCGGCAGCGTGGACACCGGACAGGTAGTGCTGCTGGGCTTGCGGGTAGAGCCCGGCGTCGCTGGCGACCCATCCGGCGAGCTGGGCCAGTTCCCCGACCACGGTCAGCAGTCGGACGCCGACATCGTCGGGGTAGGTCGCTCGCGCAGCAACGGCTTGCGCTTCGGCGAGTTCCTTGGTGATGACGGGCAGCAGATGTGTGCTGCCGATGGTGTCGTCGAGGTGGCGAAGCTCGATCACCCGCGCCTCCAGGTGGGAGATGAGCGTGTCGCCGATGGCGCGCCCGCAGCGCAGCTGCTCGACGGCCGGAGAGTCGGTGATCAGCCACTCGTGGGTGACCCGCAACGGGTCCAGTGCCGTGCCGATCGCATTGCCGAGTACCTGCTCGTAGCGGTCCAGGACGTCGGCGGTCACGGCCCGGCGCCCGGTCTCGACCAGCCCAAGGTAGGGCTTGCTGAAGTGCGTCAACGCGGCCATGCGGGCAAGGCTGTATCCGGCTGCCTCGCGGGCCGCCCGTAGCTGCGCGCCGAGATCAGTCATAGGTGGTGGCCTGTAGACGGTCGAAGACAGTCAATTACTTCCATGATCATCTCTTTCCGCTGATGCTGGTGGCAAGCCCAGCGGGAACGCGCATCGAAGGTCCGGACCCGTCTGGCGCAGTGCGGGGAAGGCCGGAATGGGAGCGGTGAAGATCGCACCCTTCCCGTTCCCGTGGCTTCCGGTCTTCCCCCTCACCTTAATCGACCAGCGTTCAGGAAGGAGTGATGACCCGTGAGCAACGCGACGCCGCTTCGTGACTACTACCGCTTCTGCCGCTTCGGTGGCGAGAACGACGAGTCCACCGACGAGGGCACCGATACGACGCAGCAGTAGACACCCGTGTATAAGAGCGCGCCCCGCCCAAGTTCGATGAGAGCCGTAGGCAGGCGCGTTCATGTTTCGGCAAGGGCTATCGGACTGGGACAGTCAGCGGCGGATCGTCGCCGTCTTCTTCGTCGTCTTCCATGAGCAGGTCACGGATGTCGGACGTGTCCCCGTTGCCGTCGTCGTCATGGTTGTCGCTTGTGGACTCGAGAGCTTGGTTCATGGCTTCGATGGCGTTGCGCTGCAACCGGACCCGGACGTGGGAATATATGTCGGCGGTCGTGGAAATTTGGGCGTGGCCAAGGAGTTCCTTGATGGTGACGAGTTCGACGCCCTGCTCCAGCAGCAAACTCGCGCAGGTGTGTCTCAGGTCGTGAAACCGGATGTAGCGGACGTCGGTACGGCATGGCCTCCATGACCGTGCAGCGGGCGCTACGCGACCTTCAGGAACGAGGACTGACCTACGCCGTCGTCGGCAAAGGCACCTACGTCCACCCCCAGGCCGCCCAACGTCTCGACATCGAAGACTCCGTAGGTCAAGACGAAGCCCTCGAACTCAACCCGCCCATCGGCGGCCGAGACCTCAACCGGCGCATGGCCGAATACATCCTGGAAACCGACCGCATCGCCGCAAAACTCATCAAGGCGTTCGAGGCCAGGGACAACGACGCCGCCCAGCGCGCCGTCGAAGAACTCGAAGCCTACAAGAAGGCCAACAAGCGACTCGCCGCAGACCTTGCCAGGCACGAAGCCGGCACCGACCAGCCCGACCGCACGAACCCGGACAACGGCGGCGAAGCCAAGCCCGTCAAGCGAACCGGCCGCACCCGGAAGACCACGAGATAGGCGCCCGTCGCCACGCAAGATCGCAGGCTGGCTCAAAACGTCTATACAGGATTAAAGCCCGGCTACGCCGGGCACGCGCACGCGCTATAGCCGTTCCGGCCCGCGCGCACGCCCACGCAACAGTGATCACCCCGACCACTTGAGACACCCGGCCTCGAAGCCTGGCATCCGATCTGGGGACCACAGGCCGTGACGATCGCTTCATAGGGCAGGCACCACGACGGCTTCCGGCGATCGACGCCGCGACGCTACGCGCCACGCCACCGGACAAACTTCTACACTGTCGCGATCGAACAGTGCCCATCCATAAATTCTCATATGTAGCCAGCACTTGACAGCAACCGTGACAGCAACCCAGGCGAACAACCATGCACGCCATCACACAACGGAATGGCGCGAACACGATCTGTAATGGATACGTGGCAAGAATACAAAGGCGTGCAAGCGGCTCGTGAATGCCGCTACCGCCTTTCCTCTTCCCCCGCGCCATCGGTGTCCCCGCTACGAGACCAATCTCCAATGAAGAAATACTCAATCTGCCTATTGGCAGCACTATCAGTTAGCCCCGCACCTTCAGTCAACGACAGTAGGTTATGAATGCACCTGACGAAGGTATAGATATCGGCATCGACAAGCCTATCCAATCCGTCGATAACCACTGCAACAGCCGTGGCATCTTCCGATTTCAGGAAGTCCCACAGCCGATCATTGAACGCAGCCCAGTTACCTGCTCCGAGTTCGTTGAGACGCAGTTTACTAGTCAGCTCAACAAGGAATGCCCTCTCGGCGTCTTTCGGACCCCCCGCGAACATTGCTTCTACAACCGTGAAGCCCATTCCTTGCAGAGCTGACCGCAGCTCAGCGGCCTGCCCACGGTCAACCAAGTACGGACGGTCCTTGAGCCACGGAAGTCCCTGATGGAGATTTATCCAAAGCTTGGGCGGAGCCGAACTGTCCACCCAAGCCGGCGTCCGTTCCTTCTTAGCATCCACAGTTCGGTCCCCTAATCTGAATGAAGCCATCATCGTAATGACCTGTGTACCAGACCTCGCCACGGCCACCGAATATCAAGCGCCCACTGCCTGGCCTCGTACCACCTGGAGGAGTCGGAAGAATATCGGTCTCGACATAGTATCTCGGCGACGCTGGCGGCAATCCACCGCCGCTGTATATGCCGGGACCCGTCCGACCTCCGCCCTGCTGAACACCGGGGGGTCTGTTTCAGTAACGGTGTTTCCGGCGGATCTTCAGTAGTTCTCGGCGGCCGGGAACCGGTCACCGAACGTGATGGCGAAAGCGTTGAGGACTGGCTTCCAACGCACCGCCCATCGGGTCTTGCCGGTACCGATCGGATC
>NZ_QJUG01000383.1 GCF_003426775.1 Allorhizocola rhizosphaerae
CGGGCACGGGATTAGCATCACCCCGTGACTGCAACGGTGCCGGACATCCACACGACCGCGGGGAAGATCGCCGATTTCGAGCGGCGCATGGACGAGGCGGTGCACGCCGGGTCCGCGCGCGCCATCTCCAAGCAGCACGCCCGCGGGAAGAAGACGGCGCGCGAGCGGATCGCGATGCTGCTCG
The DNA here is from genome assembly GCF_003426775.1 of Allorhizocola rhizosphaerae. GTDB lineage: Bacteria > Actinomycetota > Actinomycetes > Mycobacteriales > Micromonosporaceae > Allorhizocola > Allorhizocola rhizosphaerae. The sequence goes on from NZ_QJUG01000383.1 coordinate 185, forward strand.
ACGAGGGGTCCTTTGTGGAGCTCGACGAGCTGGCCCGGCACCGGTCGACCAACTTCGGCCAAGAAAAGACCCGGCCCTACGGCGATGGCGTGGTCACCGGTTACGGCACGGTCGACGGGCGGCCGGTGTGCGTGTTCGCGCAGGACTTCACGATCTTCGGCGGGTCGCTCGGCGAGGTGTTCGGCGAAAAGATCGTCAAGGTGATGGACCTGGCGATGAAGACCGGCTGCCCGGTGATCGGGATCAACGACTCCGGCGGGGCGCGCATCCAGGAGGGCGTGGTCTCGCTGGGGCTCTACGGCGAGATCTTCTTCCGCAACGTGCGGGCCTCCGGCGTGATCCCGCAGATCTCGCTCGTGATGGGGCCGTGCGCGGGCGGGGCGGTCTACTCGCCCGCGGTCACCGACTTCACCGTGATGGTCGACCAGACGTCGCACATGTTCATCACCGGGCCCGACGTGATCAAGACCGTCACCGGTGAGGATGTGGGTTTCGAGGAGCTGGGCGGGGCGCGCACGCACAACACCAAATCCGGCAACGCGCACTACCTCGCCGCCGACGAGCAGGACGCCATCGACTATGTGAAGGCGTTGTTGGCATACCTTCCGTCCAACAACCTGGACGCTGCGCCGTCCTTGCCGGTGGTCTCCGACCTCGGGTCCGACCCGGAGCTCGACACGCTCATCCCCGACTCGGCCAACCAGCCCTACGACATGCACCGCGTGATCGAGACGGTCCTCGACGACGGCGATTTCCTTGAGGTGCACGCGCTCTACGCGCAGAACATCATCGTCGGGTTTGGACGCATCGAGGGGCGGCCGGTGGGCGTGGTGGCCAACCAGCCCATGCACTTCGCCGGCTGCCTGGACATCGCGGCCTCGGAGAAGGCGGCGCGGTTCGTGCGCACCTGCGACGCGTTCAACATCCCGGTGGTGACCTTTGTGGACGTTCCGGGATTCCTGCCCGGGACGGGGCAGGAGTGGGAGGGCATCATCCGGCGCGGCGCGAAGCTGATCTACGCCTACGCCGAGGCCACGGTCCCCAAGCTCACAGTGATCACGCGTAAGGCCTATGGCGGGGCATATGACGTGATGGGGTCCAAGCATCTCGGAGCAGACCTCAACTTCGCCTGGCCGACCGCGCAGATCGCCGTGATGGGCGCGCAGGGCGCGGTCAACATCCTCTACCGCGCCGAGCTGGCCGCCGATCCCGACCGCCGCGCCGACCTCATCGCCGAATATGAGGACGCGCTGTGCAATCCCTATGTCGCGGCCGAGCGGGGCTATGTCGACCTGGTGATCCGGCCGTCGGCCACGCGTGCCCACCTCGTGCGCGGCCTGCGCGCGCTGGCGGCCAAGCGGGAGTCGCTGCCGCCCAAGAAGCACGGCAACATCCCGCTCTGACCTGGGGTTTAGCCGCCCGCAGGGGTGGGCACATCTCGCGGCACGAGCGTGAGTGTGGGTTCACCCGAGTGAAAAGGGCGCGTTCTGCCGTGGTCGACCGGCAAGATTTTTCGCGCGGGCACGCTGGTGCCCGCGCTTTCGAACGCCCGCAAGCCGATCGGCCCGGTGTGCCCGCGCCCGGACGCCGGCCCGGCCGCGGCGGGTGGATGAGTGAACATGGCGTTCACCGCGCGGGAACGTTCATCGAGCTGTGGAAGGATAGCGAGATGAACCCTGCCCGTCGTCACACGGTGCTCGTCGATGTGGGGTATCTCTACGCCGCCTCGGCCGAGCTGTTGTTGGGGACGCCCAACCGTTCGGAGTGCAAAGTGGACGCCGAAGGGCTCATTCACGCACTCATGAAGCTCGCCGCATCACATCTTGGTGACGATCTTCTGCGGGTTTACTGGTTCGACGCGGCCCGCGACCGGGTCCCGACCATCGATCAGCGCGTGATCGCACAGATGGGTCAGGTGAAGCTGCGGCTGGGGAACCTGAACCTGCGCGGGCAGCAGAAGGGCGTCGACGCCCAGATCCGCAACGACCTGGAGACGCTGGCCCGGCACCGGGCGGTGACCGACGCGGTGCTGCTGGCCGGCGACGAAGACATGGTGTCGGCGGTCGAGGCCGCGCAGAGCTACGGCGTGCGGGTGCACCTGTGGGGGGTCGAGCCGCCATATGGGACCAACCAGGCGGAGCGGCTGGTCTGGGAGAGCGACACCGTGCACACCCTTGATGGCGACTTCATCCGCCCCTACTTCTCTCCGGTCGCCGTGCGGCCGCGCACGCCGACGCCGATGGAGGTGTTCTCGGGCCGGCCCGCGATCGCGCTGCCGGTGTCGTCGGTGGTGGTGGCGCCCGAGCCGCGGCCCGCGCCGCCCAAGCAGGTCCGGCCGCCCATCCCGGAGCGCACCGAGATCGTGGAGGCGGGCGAGTTCGTCGCGCAGAAATGGATCGTCACGCGTGGCCGCGACAACATAGGCGACCTGCTGCCGGGCCCGCTGCTGCCCACGGTCATCGACAAGGAGCTCCTGGTTGAGGCCGAGAAGGAGCTTGGCATATCGTTGCGGCCACATGAGAAGGCGCGCCTGTGGGTGCGCGACGGCTTCTGGTCCCGGGTCTACCGCGAGTTCGGGATCACGCGGCCCACCGGGGAGCAGGCATGAACACGAATCTGCGGATCGAAAAGGGCACGCCCACCGCCGAGGAGATCGCGGCACTGGTCGGGGTGCTGGCCGGGTTGCCCCCTTCGTCCACATCGGAGGCGCCGCGGCCGGTTTCGGCTTGGTGGCGCAGCGGTCTGCCGGCCCCGCGGGGCTCTTGGCGGGAGTCGGCGCTCCCCACTTTGTCGCACCGGTGAGGTACGCTCCAGTACGCGAAAATAGAGGTTTTATGGGTCCAGGGGAGGGACTAGCCGATGGGGCTTCCTGAGGAAGATCGCGGGCCAGCCTGGCTACGTGACTGGGGCAGAAACACCGGTTACACCGAGAGCAATCCCATGACCGGTTGGGTCGATGGCCGTGCCCTGCAGGTGGACGTCCAGGATCTGCAGGCCTTCGCCAATGCGCTGCAGACCGAGTTCGAGCAGGACTTCTTGCCTCACCTCGACGAGGTCTACCGCTTGATGGAAAAGACGCCGGCCTCGCCCGATGAGCGCTTCATCGAGCTGACCGAGAGCATGACGCACCACCGCGACGTGCTCGTGCAGACCAGCACCGTGCTGGAGGCGCACAAGCAGGCCGTGACCGCGTTCTTCACGGCCGCCCGGGAGATCGGCAACGCCTATCGCGGCGCCGACGAGCTCACCGCGGCGAAGGTCAGCGACGTCGAGGCCAACCTGGTGAGCACCAGCGCCACCACGCCGGTGACGCCGGAGCAGGCGGAGTCCACGACGCCCAATGAGGCGCCGGAGACGACCCCGACTGAGCCCACGACGACGGGGAGCTGATCATGGCATACGAAGCTGACGGCGGTGGCGGCAGCAGAAGCGGCACGTACTGGTATGGCATCGACGTCCAGGTGATGTGGGACTGGGTCAACCGCGACCTTTCCCCGCACTATGACCAGGCGTCCAGCTGGAAGAAGGCGAGCGAGCTGGCCGGGCTCTACTCCCAGCGGCTGCAGGCCTTCCGTGACCGGCTGGCCCAGACGTGGAACCCGGAGACGAGCCAGGCTTCCGAGGCGTTCCTCACCAAGCTCGACGATCTGATCACCTCGGTGAAAAACATCGACACCGTGGCCGGCGCCAACTATCAGGCCGCGGCGGATATCCCCAACGCCATGGCCGAGGCGAAGCGCAAGCTTGAGCCGATCTACAACGAGTGGCGCAACTCGGACACCACCGAGGCCGCCGACAACGCGGCGCTCCGCGCGGCCGGCGTGATGTATACGCTGTCGACGGATCTGAGCGGGTCGCGCACGGCGCTCGGCCCGCCCGCGCCCTACAACCCGCCTGGCCGCCGAGGCACCGGTGGCGAGGGCGACGACTACTCGGGCGGTTCGTCCACGGCGACGCCGCCGGTCATCCCGCCGGTGGTGCCCACGCCTCCGCCCTCGCCTCCGCCGCAGATGCCGCAGGGCCCGCTCACGCCGTTCCCGCAGCCGCGGGGGCCTGAGCTGGTCGAGCTCACGCCACGGCCGCCCGGCATGCCGCCGACGACACCGACGCCACCGCCCAACCTCCC
>NZ_QJUG01000384.1 GCF_003426775.1 Allorhizocola rhizosphaerae
CAACCGCTGCGCCTGAGCACGCAACGCCGCACCAGACCGCCCAGACACCACCCACGGCACCACCACACCCGACCCAGACGACTCCCGCACCACCACACCCGACCCAGACGACTCCAGAATCACATGCGCGTTGGTGCCACTGACGCCGAACGACGACACCGCCGCACGGCGCGGTGCACCGGTCTCCGGCCAGGGCCGCGCGGCATGCAGCAGTTCCACGGTGCCGCTCGACCACTCGATGTGTGGCGACGGCTCGTCGACGTGCAGCGTCCGGGGCAGCAACCCGTGTCGCATCGCCATGACCATCTTGATCACACCGGCCGCCCCCGCCGCGTGTTGGGTGTGCCCCAGGTTGGACTTCACCGACCCGAGCAGCAGCGGCCGGTCCGCCGGCCGCTCCCGCCCATACGTGGCCAGCAATGCCTCCGCCTCAATCGGATCACCCAACCGCGTCCCCGTGCCGTGCGCCTCCACAGCGTCCACATCGGACGGCGACAACCCCGCCGACGCCAACGCCTGCCGGATCACCCGCTGCTGCGACGGACCGTTCGGCGCCATCAGCCCATTCGACGCACCATCCTGATTCACCGCCGAACCACGCACCACCGCGAGCACCTCATGGCCACGGGCACGAGCCACGGACTCCCGTTCCAGCAGAAGCATCGCCACGCCCTCGGCCCAACCCGTCCCATCCGCCGCAGCCGAAAACGCTTTGCAGCGCCCGTCCGGCGCGAGCCCGCGCTGGCGGCTGAACTCGACGAACAGCGTGGGCGTGGACATCACCAACGCGCCACCGGCCAGCGCCATGTCGCACTCGCCATTACGCAGCGCCTGCGCGGCCAAATGCAACGCCACCAACGACGACGAGCACGCCGTGTCCAAAGTGATCGCCGGACCGGTCAGCCCAAGGTGGTACGCGACCCGGCCCGAGGCGACGCTGTTGGCGCTGCCCGACAGCAACTGGCCCTCGAAGGCCGGCATCCGCGCCAGGATGTTGCCGTGGTCCTGGCTACTTACGCCCACGAACACACCGATCTGACCGCCGCGTGCGGCCTGCGGATCGACACCGGCGCTTTCGAGACTCTCCCATGCCGTCTCCAGCAACAGCCGCTGCTGCGGGTCCATGCTCAGCGCCTCACGCGGCGAGATGCCGAAGAACTCGGCGTCGAACCGATCGATGCCCGAGACGAAGCCGCCCTGCCGCGTGTAGCTCTTGCCGGCCGCATCCGGGTCGGGGTCGTAGAGGGCGTCCACATCCCAGCCCCGATCGGTGGGGAAATCGCCGACCGCGTCCACACCGCGAGACACCAGGTCCCACAACTGCTCCGGGCTGTCGATGCCACCGGGCAGGCGGCACGCCATGCCGGTGATGACGATCGGGTCATCGTCGGTCGCCGCCGGTGCCGGCACGGGCGCGGCAACCGGTGCCGACCCACCCAGCTCGGTATCCAGCAGAGCCGCAACGGCTTGCGGTGACGGATAATCGAAGATCAATGCGGCGGGCAGTCGCAACCCGGTGACCGCGTTCAGCTGGTTGCGCAGCTCGACTGCGGTCAGCGAATCGAAACCCAGATCCTTGAACGCCCGGTCGGCCTCCACCGCGTCGGTGTGCGCATGCCCGAGCACTGCGGCGACCTGGCCCCGTACCACATCAATCAGCATTTTGGCTCGGTCTGCATCGGACAGTCCGGCCAAGCGCTCTCGCAAGGCCGACGAGCCGCCTTGCCCACGGCCTGCCGCCGCCCGGCGCGGGGTCGTCCGGACCAGGCCCTTCAAGACCGCGGGAGGGTTGTCCATCGCCCGCAGCGCCGACAGCTCCAGCCGCATAGGCAGCACCGAAACGTGACCCTGGGCCAGCACGATGTCGAACAGGCGCAGGCCCTCGTCCTCGGGCAGCGGCGACATGCCGGCCCGAGCGATGCGGGCAAGGTCGTTGTCCGACAGCCCCGCCGTGATGCCGCCCGCCTGCGCCCACAGCCCCCAGGCCATCGACACCGCAGGCAGCCCGGCCGCACGGCGCTGCATCGCGAGCGCGTCCAGATATGCGTTGGCGGCCGCATAGTTGGCCTGCCCGGCGCCGCCGAACACGCCAGCCGACGAGGAGTAGAGCACAAACGCGTCGAGTTCGTGGTCGCGAGTGAGTTCGTGAAGGTGCCATGCACCGTCCACTTTGGGCAGTAGCACCCGGTCGAGCTGCTCGGCGGTCATCCCGACGGCGACGGCGTCGTCGAGCACGCCCGCCGTGTGCACGACCGCGCGCAGCGGGTGGGCCGGGTCGATTCCGGCCAGCAGTGCGGCCAACGCGTCACGATCGGCGGTGTCGCAGGCCGCGATGGCCACGTCGGCGCCGAGCGCGGTGAGATCTGCGCGCAGTTGGCCGGCACCAGGTGCGTCCAGACCCCGGCGGCTGGTGAGCAGCAGCCGGCGCACGCCGTGCGCGCTCACCAGGTGCCGAGCGAGCAAGGCACCGAGGCCACCGGTCGCGCCGGTGATCAACACCGTGCCCTCGGCCGGCCAGGTGACCGGGGTCTGCGCCTCGTCGGTGCCCACGCGGGCCAGCCGACCGGCGAGCACCTGCCCGTCGTGCAGGACCAGTTGCGGCTCGGCCGTGGCCAGAGCAGCGGAGAGATCGCCGTCGCCGTCTATCAGGACGAACCGGCCCGGGTTTTCTGTTTGGGCGGTACGAAGCAGACCCCACGCGGCCGCGAGGGCCGCATCCGGGGTCGTTCCCATCGCGCCACGGGTGCGCACGACCAGCCGTGAACCGGCGTTGCGGTCGTCGCCGAGCCAGCGCTGCACCAAGTCAAGCGCCTGCCGGGTAACTTGCCGGACGCGCTCCGGTTCCGGGCCGGGTCCCGGTGCCGGTAGCTCGGTCAGCTCGGTCCGGTCGCCCGGATCCGTTGTAGCCGCGGAGATCGGCACGGGCACCCAATCCAGGCGGTAGAGATTTTCATGGTACGTCCGGCCGGCCCCGCGCAACGCGTCGGCGGACACCTGCCGGGACAGCAGCGACTCCACCGTGACCACCGGCGCACCGGTCTCGTCGAAGGCGTCCAGCGCCACAGTGTCCGATCCGGACAGTCGCAGGCGGACCTTGAGCGCGGCAGCGCCTCCCCGGTGCACGGTCACCCCGGACCACGAAAACGGCAGGCCGCCCGGCAGATCTTCGCCGGAAACCCCGCGCAGCAACGGATGCAGCGACGCGTCCAGCAACGCCGGATGCAGGATGAACCGGGCCGCGTCGGGGCGCACCGCCTCGGGAAGGGCCACCTCCGCGTAGATCGTCGTGCCCGCGCGATACACGCGGCGCAATCCCTGGAACGCGGGCCCGTAACCGTGGCCCTGGCCGAGCAGCCTCTCGTACACGCCGTCCACCGGGATCTCCTGGGCCCCAGCGGGCGGCCACAGCCCCATCGCCGGACCGGGCTCGGATGCGGCCGCGCCGAGCAGGCCGCTCGCGTGACGAGTCCAGGGCTGGTCCTCGTCGGCGCGGGAGTGGATCGTCAGCTCGCGCAGCCCGCCGGCATCCGCCGCACCGACTACCACCTGCAACTGCACCGGGTTGGCGCCGGTCAGCACGAGCGGCGTGGCGAGCGTCAATTCCTCAACACGGTGACACCCCACGTGGTCGCCGGCGCGGGCCGCCAATTCCAGCAGCGCGGTGCCCGGGACCAGCACGGTGTCGAGGATGGCGTGGTCGGCCAGCCAGGGGTGCGACTGCGTCGAGACGCGGCCGGTCAACACGACCGTATCGCCCTCGGCGAGCTCCACGGTCGCTCCGAGCAGGGGGTGACGCGCCGAGCCGAGACCGGCGGAGGCCACATCACCCGCGCCCGCCGGGGGAAGCAGCCAGTACTTCTCGTGCTGGAAGGCATACGTCGGGAGGTCGACTTGGCGTGCCCCGCTACCTTCGTACACCGCAGTCAGGTCGACCGGCCCACCTCGGGCGAGCACACGACCGACGCCGGACCAAAGTGCTTGCGCCTCCGGCTGATCCTTGCGCAGCAACGGCACGGCCACCACGTTGTCGGGCAGGAACTCTGCGGCCATCCCAGTCAGCACCGCATCCGGCCCGACCTCCAACAACGTGGACACACCCCGATCCACCAAAGTGGACACGGCATCGGCGAACATCACCGGCCTGCGGACGTGATCCACCCAATACTCCGGATCGGTCACCTCCCCACCGGACACCATCGGAATCCGCGGCTGGTGGAAGCTCAGCGACTCCACCACTGTGCGGAAGTCAGCCAGCATCGGCTCCATCAACGGCGAATGAAACGCATGACTGACCCG
>NZ_QJUG01000385.1 GCF_003426775.1 Allorhizocola rhizosphaerae
CGCCGTGCCCCACCCGGCCCTGCCTTCGGATGCCTGGCCCCCGCCGACCCCGGCCGCGCCTTCTCCTGCGCAGGCCGACCCCTCCGCCGCACCGCCAGACGGGCCCGACTCATCGACCGCCGGTTTCGACGCGACCATGCAGTTGCCGCGGCTCAAGCCGTCGCCGACCCCCCGGCCCGCTGCTCCCCCGCCGGCAAACTTCCAGGCGTCGCCGACCGCCAAACCCATCCCAGACGTCGTGAGTGGGCGCGCCTGGGCCACCGACAGGACTGGACTGCTCGGGCGGGTGTTGCCCGCCCCGCCGCCGGCTGAGCCCGAGCCGGAGGAGCCCAAGCGCGACCGCTGGTCGGGCGAGCCGCTCCCGCCACCGGTCAAGGCGATCAAAGAGGGCGACGACTGGCGCAGCATCCACTCGGAGTACACGCGGACCACCGTCGGATCGGTGATCCGGACGACGCTACGCGGCACGGGCGAGCTGATGATCACGTTTGGCCTGGTGCTGCTGCTCTTCGCGGCCTATGAGGTGTGGGGCAAGACGGCCATCGTCGACGCACACCAAAACGAGCTCGCACAACAGCTCGACGACGCCTGGGGAAGCCCCGACCCGACCGTGTCGGCTTCGGCCGGCCCGACGCCGAGCGTCGGGCCTAGCCCGGCACCCGGCCCCAACATGGCCAACGTCATCGCGCGGCTCTACATCCCGCGCCTGGCCAAGCAGTGGGTCGTGGTCGAGGGCGTGTCGCAGGCCGACATCCGTTACGCGCCCGGGCACTACCCGAAGACCGCGCAGGCGGGCCAGCAGGGCAACTTCTCCGTCGCAGGGCACCGCAACCGGGCCACCTTCTGGGACCTGGACCTGCTCAAGCCGGGCGATCCCGTCGTGGTCGAGTCGAAGACCACCTGGTACGTCTACAAGGTAGAACTGTCCAAAGTGGTGCTGCCGAGCGCGGTCGAGGTGGTCTCGGCCACGCCGCCCGACCTGAGGCCGGGCAAGCTGCTCACGCTCACGACGTGCAACCCCAAGCTCGACAACTATCAGCGGCTCATCGTGCACGCGCGGTTCGCCTACGAGCTGCCGCGCTCCAACGGGCGCCCCGCGGAGCTGGGGGGCTGATGTACGCCTGGCTCTGGCGCAAGCTCCCGTTCGGGCTCTACGGCAAGCTCGCCGGTTCGGCAGTGCTGATCGGTGCGGTGACCGCGCTGCTGTGGTTCATCGTGTTCCCGTGGGCCGAGCCGATGGTGATGCCGTGGGACGACGTGCAGGTCGAGGATCCGTACGGCGTCGACATGGATCCGGCCCCCGCGTCGAGCCCGACGCCCACCGACGACCCGCACCGGATCGACTACTCCACGGTCGAGCCGACACCCCCGTCCAGCCCGAGCAGACGGCGGTGATCGCCATAAACATCCTGGTGATCGACAATTACGACTCGTTCGTGTACAACCTGGTCCAGTATCTGGGCCAGCTCGGGGCCGACTGCGCGGTCAGGCGCAACGACGAGATCACCGTGGCGGAGGCGGGGAGCCTTGGTGCCGAAGGGATCCTGCTCTCACCCGGCCCCGGCGCGCCCGACGCGGCGGGCATCTGCCTCGATGTGATCAGGTCCTACGCCGGCCAGATCCCGATCTTCGGGGTGTGCCTCGGACACCAGGCCATCGGCGCGGCCTTCGGCGGCACGGTCACGCGGGCGCCGGAGCTGTTGCACGGCAAGACTTCCGAGGTGTACCACGACGGCCGCGGCGTGCTGGCCGGGCTGCCCAACCCGTTCACGGCCACGCGCTACCACTCGCTCGCCGTGGAGGAGGCCACGCTGCCCCGCGAGATCGAGGTCACCGGCAAAACCTCCTCGGGGGTCGTCATGGCCCTGCGGCACCGGAGCCTGCCGATCGAGGGCGTGCAGTTCCACCCGGAGTCGGTGCTCACCCAGGGCGGGCATCTGCTACTCGCCAACTGGCTGGCCAAGTGCGGCCTTCCGGCCGCGCTGGACCGCGCACCCGCCCTCGCGGCCGAGATCGAATCCCGCCGCCTCGCCGCCTTCTCTGCCTAGATCTTTCGGCCTCCACGGCACGTGCTTCGATCAGTAGGCTCCAAGCCGTCGCGCGCCGAAAGCGGCGCGCGACGGTTATCACCAACACCGAAGTACGTGGTCAGTTGCCCGGCGGCGGCGTCACCGACGGAGTCGGGGACGGCTTGGCCTCGGCCACTCCCACCCAGATCGTCACCTTGGTCTTGTCGGCGGGCCTGGGCCCCTCCTGGGGCGTGGGGTCCTGGTTTACCACCCTCCCAATGCCCGGGGAACCGGCAGGCAGAGTGGTTGTCTTGACCTCGACCGTGAAACCCGCCGCCTTGAGGGTGGCTTCGGCGTCGGCCTGCGTCTTGTTCACCACATTGGGCACGGGCTTGATGTTGCCCTTGGACAGCTGGACCGTGACGGTATGGCCCTCGGAGATGGGCGAGTTGGCGGGCGGATCGGAGCCGACCACCACGTCGACCGGCTGGTCGCTGTCGACGCTGACGAACTCCCACTTCAGCTTGCGCTCGGTCAGGAGCTGTTCGGCGCCACGCTTGTTGAGCCCGGCAAGCGACGGCACCGTGGTGGTCGCTATCCCGCCACACAGGTTGTAGGTGACCGTCTCCCCCTCGCCAAGCGCGGTGCCCGGAGGCGGCGCCTGGTTGACCACAACACCCTGCGTGCAGTCGTTGCCGAACTTGGGCTGGCCCGGCGCGCCGGACAGGTTGACCGAGGTCAGCGTCGCCCTGGCCTGCGCCTCGGTCATGTTGACCAGATTCGGTACCTCGATGGTCTTCGTCCGGTTCATCATGATCAGGCCGATCGTCAGCGCGACCACGGCCAGCACACCCAACGCCGACAGCAGGGCGATCACCACGCCGGAGTTCTTGCGGCGCCGGGCGTTGCCCACGCGAGCGGGCATCGTGCGCGTGACGGACTTGGCCGGGCTCGCCAGCGCGACCGTCTCCTCCTCGCGCAGCAGCGGGGTGGCCAGCACAGGGCGGCCGGACGCGGCGCGCAGCACGTCGGCGCGCATCTCGGCGGCCGACTGATAGCGGTTGATCGGGTTCTTGGCCAGCGCCTTGAGCACGACCGCGTCGACGTCGGGCGTGATCTCCGGGTTGGAGTCGCTCGGCGGACGCGGGTCCTCCCGCACGTGCTGGTATGCCACCGCGACGGGAGAGTCGCCCACGAACGGCGGATGCCCGCACAGCAGCTCGAACAGCACACACCCGGCCGCATACACATCCGAGCGGGCGTCCACCGCCTCGCCCCGCGCCTGCTCGGGCGAGAGGTATTGCGCGGTGCCGATCACCGCCGAGGTCTGGGTCATCGTGGTCGCGCCCGACGCCAGCGCCCGCGCGATGCCGAAGTCCATGACCTTGACCTGGCCGTTGGGCGTGAGCATCACGTTGCCCGGCTTGATGTCGCGGTGGATGATGCCGTGCCGGTGGCTGAACTCCAACGCGGCGCAGATGTCGGCGGTCATCTCCAGGGCGCGCCTGGGCATGATCCGGCCCTCGGCGGCGAGCACCTCCTTGAGCGTGCGCCCCGCGACGAACTCCATCACGATGTACGGCAGCACCTCGCCCGTCGGTGCGCGCTCCTCGCCGGTGTCGTAGACCGCGACGATCGCCGGATGGTTGAGCGCCGCGGCGTTTTGCGCCTCGCGACGGAACCGCATCTGGAACGTTTGATCTCGGGCCAGATCGGTGCGCAGCATCTTGATGGCCACGTCGCGGCCGAGGCGCAGGTCCCGCCCCTTGTGCACCTCCGCCATGCCGCCATAGCCGAGCAGTTCGCCGACTTGGTACCTGCCCCCGAGCAGTCGGGCCTGCGCGTTCATCGCGTGCGTCGTCCTTCAGTCATTTGATACATGATCTCCGGCTGGCTCTGTGCCGCCAATGTGACGTTGTGCGGCAGCGCCTGGCTGCCCCGATTCTGGCTGAGTTTTGTCTGGTACCCCAGATAAGCGCAGACGAGCAGGGTGAGTAACGCCAGTACCACCCAAACAACGATCAGCGCGGTGCGTCCGCCACTTCCGGCGGGAGCCGGGCGTGCCGGTGTCTGATAGGTGAGGTTCACCGTCGGCGGGACGGGCGGCGGCACGGCGGCCGTGCCCGGTCGGTATGGCACGGTCACCGGCGTGCGCACCTGCTGCGCGACCGGCTGGCGCTGCGCCGGGATCGGCGTGGCCGCCCCGCTTGCGGCATGGCGCGCCGCGACGGCGAACGCCTCGGCCGACGGCCAGCGCCTGG
>NZ_QJUG01000386.1 GCF_003426775.1 Allorhizocola rhizosphaerae
CTTCGGGGGCGCTCCCCCACCACCGACACTCGCCAGCCACACCTCACGAGCCCTACCCTCCCACCGGCTCCCGAGGCGCCCCCACCACCGACACTCGCCAGCCACACCTCACGAGCCCTACCCTCCCACCGGCTCCCGAGGCGCTCCCCCTCCCACCGGCTTCGTCGGCCAGATCCGGACCGCCACCGCAACGGTCGCCAGCCACGTCATGCCGAGCACCCACCCGCCCAGCACATCGCTCGGGTAATGCACGCCCAGATACACCCGTGACGCGCCCACCGCCACCGCCATCAACAGCGCCGTGAGCCACGCCGTCGCCCAAACGTTGCGGCGGTCCGTCAGCGTGCAGATCAGCCACGCAATCATGGCGAATCCGACCAGCGAACCGGCCGCATGCCCCGACGGGAACGAAAACCCGCCCACGGCAACGAGTTGCCCCGCCGGGTTCGGCCGATCCCGCGCGATCAACACCTTGATCGTGTACACCAGCAACTGGATTCCGCCCACCGCCACGACGGTCAGGAGCAACGGCTGCCACCGCCTCGCCCGGAACGACACCAGCGTGACCGTGAGCAGGAGCAGGATCGACATCGTGAGGATCCCGCCCATATCCGTGATCGCGACCTGCACACTGGTCAACCCCGGCATCCGGCGCTCGGCAAGCCACTGCACCACCGGCCGGTCCACCACCGTCAGATCGTCCTGATCGACCACCGCGTCCAGAATCTCCACGAAGATCGAACCAAGCATGAACACGGTTGCCGCGCCCGCCGCCAAAATCAGGGCCTGCGTCGTGGCCCGGGCGGTCAGCCACTCCCATCCCGCCCGCCCACGCCGGCCTACCGTGCTTACCAGTGGCGCATGCCGCAACCTGAGCAGCACCGGCCGCGTGGCACGAATCGCCCCGTACGCCATTGCCGCCATCACCACGGCCACTATCAGCCCCATCAGCGGGTTCCAACGCATCGACACAACCTATCGCCGCACAGCAGTCCCACCCCCGCGCCAATGGGCACTTTATGCCTTTACCCACCCCATCGACCAGCACCTCACCACACCGCCCACATAACCCCGGTGTGTCGCAATAGGACCGCCGTCCACGCGCCGATTGCCGACTACGTCACCGGCCGAGCCGAGCCCGCAAACCGAGCCCGCACGGATCAGCGAGGCAGGCCCTGCGCGGACCGAGCACGGCCCGGACCAGCCGGGCTCGCCCATCGCGGGCCGAGGCGACAAACCATGCCTGTGGGAGTGTCAGAGGATCTTCGTGTTCGCGTTTCACCCGAGCGCCGGAAGCTGCGGAAACGCTTCGCAGGGCGCGGCGCTTACACCGGTGCGCCGACCGGCCCTGCCTGCGAACGGCCCCAGCCTGCGGGCGCTCCGCGGTGCTGGTGCGTCCCGGGTCAGGCGCCGGCGTTCATCTGGCGCAGTTCCTTCTTCAGCTCCGAAATCTCGTCGCGGATGCGGGCCGCGAGTTCGAACTGCAGTTCGCCGGCTGCCGCGAGCATCTGCTCCGTCAGCTCCTCGATGAGCTTGCCGAGCTCTGCCTTGGCCATGCCCTCGGTCTGGGTCTCGATACGCCCGCGGCTGCGCGATCGCGTCTCCGGCGTGGGTGCCTTGCCGCGCGACATCTGGCGTCCGGAGCCGCCGATGATGGCGCCGCCCGGCCCGTGCCCGGCGAGCGCGCCCACGGTGTCTTCGGCCTCGCGATAGATGTCGTCGAGAATGTCGTGGATCTTCTTGCGCAACGGTTGCGGATCGACGCCGTGGGCCTCGTTGTGTGCGACCTGCTTGGCCCGGCGCCGGTTGGTCTCGTCGATGGCCTCCTCCATCGAGGGGGTCATCTTGTCGGCATACATATGGACTTCACCGGAGACGTTTCGCGCCGCACGCCCGATGGTCTGAATGAGCGAGCGGCCGGAGCGCAGGAAGCCCTCCTTGTCGGCGTCCAAAATGGACACCAACGAGACCTCGGGCAGGTCGAGGCCCTCACGCAGCAGGTTGATGCCGACCAGCACGTCATAGTCGCCCTTGCGCAGCTCCTTGAGCAGCTCGACCCGGCGCAGCGTGTCGACCTCGGAGTGCAGGTAACGCACGCGGAAGCCGTTTTCGAGCAGGTAGTCGGTCAGGTCTTCGGCCATCTTCTTGGTCAGCGTGGTGACCAGCACCCGCTCGTCGCGCTCGGTGCGCAGCCGGATCTCGTGCATGAGATCGTCGATCTGGCCCTTGGTCGGCTTGACCACGACCTGCGGGTCGACCAGACCGGTCGGGCGGATCACCTGCTCGACGAACTCGCCCCCGGCCTGCTGCAACTCCCACGGCCCGGGCGTCGCCGACAGGAACACCATCTGCCCCACGCGCTCCAGGAACTCGTCGAAGCGCAGCGGCCGGTTGTCCTGCGCGCTCGGCAACCGGAACCCATGCTCCACGAGGATGCGCTTGCGCGAGGCGTCGCCCTCATACATCCCGCCGATCTGCGGGATCGTCACATGCGACTCGTCGATGACCGTGACGAAGTCGTCGGGGAAGTAGTCGAGCAGACAGTGCGGTGGGCTGCCCGCCTCACGCCCGTCGATGTGGCGGGAGTAGTTTTCGATGCCCGAGCAGAAGCCCACCTGGCGCATCATCTCGACGTCGTAGGTCGTGCGCATGCGAAGCCGTTGCGCTTCAAGGAGTTTGCCCTGCTGCTCCAGCTCGGCGAGCCGCTCGGCCAGCTCCGCCTCGATGCCGCGGATCGCCCGCTCCATCCGCTCCGGCCCCGCCGTGTAGTGCGTCGCCGGGAACACGAGCAGCTGGTCGACCTCGCGCACCGGGTCACCGGTGAGCGGGTGCAGGTAGGTCAGCTTGTCGATCTCGTCACCGAAGAACTCGATCCGGATCGCGAGCTCCTCGTAGGCCGGGATGATCTCTAGCGTGTCTCCACGCACCCGGAAGGTGCCCCGGCTGAACGCGATGTCGTTGCGCGTGTATTGGATGTCGACCAGCCGGCGCAGCAGCAGATCGCGCTCGATCTCCTGGCCCACCTTGAGCCGAACCGTGCGCGAGAGGTATTCCTCCGGCGTGCCCAAACCGTAGATCGCGCTCACGGTCGCCACGACCACCACGTCGCGCCTCGTGAGCAGGGACATCGTCGTGGAGTGGCGCAGCCGCTCGACCTCCTCGTTGATCGACGAGTCCTTCTCGATGTAGGTGTCGGTCTGCGGGATGTATGCCTCGGGCTGGTAGTAGTCGTAGTAGCTGACGAAGTATTCCACCGCGTTGTTGGGCAACAGCTCGCGGAACTCCTTGGCCAACTGGGCGCACAGCGTCTTGTTGGGCGCAAGCACCAGCGCCGGCCGCTGCAGCTGCTCGATCAGCCACGCCGTGGTGGCCGACTTGCCCGTGCCGGTCGCGCCGAGCAGCACAGTGTGGCGATCACCGCGGCGCACCCGCCGCGTCAGCTCAGTGATCGCGGCCGGCTGATCACCAGCCGGAACGAACTCGCTGACGACCTCAAACTTGCCGTCAAGCCGGGGGATGTCCAACGCCATGCCAAGAACCTAACTCGTGCGTATGACATCGACACTACATTGCGCTTGACCAGCACCGATGACAGTAGGTGAGTGACCAACTCCGATGTAGTGATTGTGTGGCATCTCTCAGAAGCGCTACCGTTTCATCGTAGGCCGCTTGCGGCGGTCGCCCCGCGATGGTTACGGTCGCGGCCGGACCTCCACACCGGCCGGCCAGCGATCGGCGCATAGGTAGCAGCTCCCGATCCGCCCCACCGCAGGATCGGTGAGCGCACTAAGTGCGATCCGTGCCATCGCGCCGGGCCCGCCGCAAGCGGTCTGAAACGTATCCAACCTGCCGGGCTGAGCGTTGCATCCCCCGTGGGACTAAGCATCGGCCGTCGGCCCGTAGTCACGCTCTTGATCGCATCCGTCCTGATCGGCGGCCTGACCCTCGGCCTCAACAGCGGCCTGGTCTCCTGCCTTTCCAGCCACGACCGGCCGAACCGCCCGCTCAAGGAGGCCGAGCTGCAGCGCCTCGCCTCCATGCGCGTGCACAACTTCGCCGATGCTCGCCTCGGCGTGAGCGGCACGGTCGGCCCACCCGACCGGCAGACGAAGGTCGACGGCTGGATCGACTGGAGGCGCTCCCTGCTGTACCTGTCGGTCACCAACGCCGATTCCATCGCGCTCGTGCAGGCCCGTCCGGGCGTGCTCGCCGTCCGCCCCGACCACACCGACCCCGGCCCGCCCCCACCCCAACCCCCGCC
>NZ_QJUG01000387.1 GCF_003426775.1 Allorhizocola rhizosphaerae
CGACGAGCTCGGGCCGGGTGGCCGCGACCCGCGTGCCGTCGCGGAACGACCCGGCCCCCAGCGTCAGCGCCAGCAGGTCGTCGGCGGCAAGCGCGGCCAGCGCGCTCGCGACGAGGTGCGGCACGTGGCTGATCGCGGCCACCGCGCGGTCGTGCTCCTCGGTGGTCGCGGGCACCACCCGCGCCCCGAGCTCGGTCACGAGATCGGCGACGGTCAGCCAGTCGTCGAGCGCCACCGGATCGTCCAGACACAACACCCACGCGCAGCCCGTGAACAGTTTCGGGTCGGCGTTGGCGAAGCCGGAAACCTCCCGCCCGGCCATGGGATGCCCGCCGACATAACCCGCGACGGGGGTGGCCGCGCCCTTGAGCCGGTCGGCGACCGCGGCCCGCACCGGGCCCTTGACCGACGTGACGTCCGAGATCAGGCCGTGGAAGCCGCTCGCGACCAGCGCGTCAAGCGCGGTGTCGAGCGACGTCAGCGGTACCCCCAAAAAGACAAGGTCCGCATCGGCAGCGGCGTCACGCACCGTCGCCGTGATCTGCCAGCGCTGACCCGTGGGCATCCGGGCGGCGGCGTCCCGAGCGGTCGCCCGCACGGCCGGATCGGCGTCGAAGCCGAGCATGCGATGTCGCCCCGTCGTGGCCAGCCCGCGCAGCAGCGAGCCACCGATGAGCCCGAGACCGATCACCGCGATGTTCACGCGTCGAAGCCTATTAGGTGCCAGATCGTTTCACATGACGTGCGCCGTCTGAACGCTATCGCCCTGGTCTTTGCGGCCGTATTGATTTCTCAAAATGCTTTTGCGGTACCGGTGGACCCCACCCCGGTTTCGTCGGCCACCTTCAATGGGGCGGTGCACGCCGTCGCTTACTGGGGCGGCACCATCTACGTCGGGGGCGAGTTCACCCGCGCGACCTGGAACGGCTCCGAACACCGGCGCAACCGGCTCGCGGCGATAGACGCGGCCACCGGAGCCCTGCTGGACTGGACGCCGTCCGCCGACGGCACGGTGACTGACATCGCCGTGGACTCGTCGGGCCTCTACCTCGTGGGCGACTTCCAGGCGGTCAACGGCAAGAACCGGGACAACCTCGCCCAGCTGGATCCGCACACCGGCAGACTGCGGCCGGTGTTGGAGCACCGCATCTATGGGCACCCGAAGAAGGTCGCGGTCGGGCACGGCCGGGTCTACATCGGCGGGACCATTACGTCCGTCGATGGGCAGGCTCGCAGCGGCGCGGCGGCCTTCGACGCCGCGAGCGGCGCACTGGACCAGACATGGGCGCCTGTCCTGTCCGGCTCGGTCCACAGCCTGCTCGTCAGCCACGATCGGGTCTATCTGGGCGGCAAGTTCGACGACGTCAACGGCGTGGAGAGGACGCAGAAGCTCGCGGCCGTGACTCCCGACACGGGCCAGGTGGACACCTCGTTCGTTTCGCGGGTGCACGCCTTCGTCAACGCCCTGCAGATCGACGGTGACACGCTCTACGCGGGAGTCGACGGCGATGGCGGCCGGGCGGAGGCGATGGACCTGTCCGGGGGTCCGAAGTGGAGGGTCACTTTGGACGGTGACGTGCAGACGATCGCGATCCTGGACGGGCTGATCTACCTGGGCGGCCACTTCGACAACGTGTGCCGATCGGAATCGCTCGGGACGGTGCCGGGACGGCCGGGCAGCCAGTGCGTCGACGGATCGGACCAGCGGATCAAGCTTGCCGCCGTGGACGCCGGCGGCGTGCTGCAGCCGTGGACCGCCAACGCCAGCGGCACGATCGGTGTGCGGGCGATGGCCGCCAGCCCCGAGCTGGGTCAGCTGACCGCGGGCGGCTTCTTCAAATACATCGGGGGCGCGAGCCAGCCGCGGTTCGCGCTTTTCACACTCCCGCTTTGAGCAGGGTGGCCACCAGGCCCACGACGACCGGGGTCAGCACCACGAACCCGGCCTTGAGCTCACCGAACGTCGTCTGGTCGAGGCCCAGCATCTTCTCCAGCTTCTGCCGGTCCTCGGCAGCGCTCGCCAGCTGATCGGTCGGGGTGTCGGCGAGCGAGAAATGCCGGCCGACGAAGATGGCGCCGCGGCGGCGCAGCGCGCTCGCGGTCGGCACATACATGATGGCGATGATGAACGAGGCCACCACGCCCGAGAAGATCACGACCTTGGGGTTCTGCTGGATGTCACCCCAGTTGGCGGCGGCGCCGTTGACGCCCATGATGAGCAGCACCAGCACGCCCAACTGGCTCAGCATGCGGGTGGACATCTGACGCAACCGCAGCATGGCGGACAGCTGCGCACCGGGACCGCCGGGCAGCGGGTCGGCGCACACCTGCTTGATCGCGGCCAGCGTCGCGGCCGTAGGCAGTCCGCCGGCGATCGCCAGCGCCGAGAGAGCGATGCCGCGCGAGGTCAGGGTCTCCTTGTTGGCGAAGACGTAGTTCGTCGAGGCGATCAGCGCAGCCGCGATGATGAGCACCATGACGACGGACAGGGTGACCCGCCAGCGCTTGATGGAGTGGTACTGCTGCACCTCGAACCAGCGTGACATGCCGAAACCGAACGCCTCGCCGGCCGCCGCGCCGAGCAGCCCGGCGATCAGCAAGAAGATCAACCATTGGTCGCGCTCGGCCGGGCTGTCCGCGAGCTTGAAGCTCAGCGAGGCGATGCCCGCCCCGATCAGGGTGCCGAGCAGCATGCACAGAAGGCGGTAGTCGCCGACCGAGCCGGCGTCGTCTCTGGGCGCGTGCGGGTCCTCGGTGACCCCGTAGTCAAAGGCTCGCTGTGTGACCATCCGGTACTCTCCCGTGGGCATCGGCTCAACCGGCATGTCTCGGCAACTTAGGCCGTCCGGAGGCAAAGCACAATGTCAGATATGAGGCAGGCACTGCGGGGCGATTGCCATACGCACACCGATTGGTCCGACGGGGGTGACACGCTTCACGACATGGTGGTCGCGGCGGCACAGGCGGGCCACGACTACTTCGCCATCACGGACCACTCGCCACGGCTGCGCATCGCCAACGGGCTTTCGGCGCAGCGGCTGCGCAAGCAGATCGACGAGATCGCCGCGGTCAACCAATCCCTTGCGGAGACAGGGTTTCGCGTGTTGACCGGGATCGAGGTGGACATCCTGCCCGACGGATCGCTCGACCAGGACCCGAATCTGTTGGCCGACGTCGATATCGTGGTCGGGTCCGTCCACAGTGAACTGCGCATGGACAAGGCCGCGATGACCCGGCGCATGACCCGCGCGCTGGCCAACCCGCACCTGGACATCCTCGGCCACTGCACCGGGCGCAAGCTGCCCGTGGTGACCGATGAGGCGCACGCGTCGTCGCGACGGCGCCCGCCCAGTTCGTTCGATGCCAACGCGGTGTTCGCGGCGGCGGCCCGCTACGACAAGGCGATCGAAATCAACTCCCGGCCCGACCGGCTCGACCCGCCGTCCAACCTGCTGCGCAAGGCGGCAGCGATCGATGGGCTGCGGTTTGCCATCGACTCGGACGCGCATGCGGCAGCCCAGTTGGAATGGCTCAAGCACGGGTGCGAGCGGGCAGAGGCGGCGGGCATCGCACCGGAGCGCGTGGTCAACACGTGGCGGCTCGACGCGCTGCTGGAGTGGACGAAGTCACACGAGATCTGAAAGTGCTCAGGAGGTGCACACTTTAGGCGGCACGATGGCCTCATGTTGCGAGGAATGAGCACCCTGAACTTCTACGTCGACGACCTCAACGCCGCCAAGGAGTGGTACACGGAGGTGCTCGGCATCGAGCCCTACTTCGTGCGCGAGGTCGAGGGCAGGCCGGCCTACATCGAGTTCCGCATCGGCGATCACCTGCACGAGTTCGGCTTCATCGACGCCCGGTTCGCCCCGCCCGGTCAGGACCAGCGGCCCGCGGGTGCGGTCCTGCACTGGCACGTCGACGACATCGAGGCGAGCCTGGAGCGGCTGGTGTCCCTGGGGGCACGCGTCTACCTGCCGGTCACCGAGCACGGGCCGGGCTTCGTCACCGCATCCGTCATCGACCCGTTCGGCAACATTCTCGGCATCATGTACAACCAGCATTACCTGGACATGCTGGAAGAAGGCCGCGCCTAAAACGTGCGCGGGTGTGGCCGGGCGCGAAGCGATCCGGGCACACCCGCTGCGAACATCGGGTTTAACTCTGTTCAGGCGAAGCCGTGCTCTTGCGCGGGTGTGGCCGGGCGCGAAGCGATCCGGGCACACCCGCTGCGAACATCGGGT
>NZ_QJUG01000388.1 GCF_003426775.1 Allorhizocola rhizosphaerae
CGATCAGCATGCCAGTAGCCTGGTGCACCACCGGATGGGCACCACCAACCGGCTCCGGCCCACCCAACCCCACCCCACCCTGACCAGCCACGCCCAAACCCTGACCAGCCACGCCCGCCCCGGCCATGTCGTGCCCGGCCATGCTCGAACCGTGCCCGGCCATGCCGTGTCCGGTCATGCCGTGTCCGGCCAGATCGAGTAGCAACGCGCACGCCGTGTCCGCCAGAATCCGCGCACCGGCCAACTGCCCACCATCAAGACCGCCAGGCTGTGACCGGTACAGGTCCATCACCCCCAGCCGGATTCCACCAGCCTGCAGCGGCACCGCGAACACCGCCCTCACCCCAGCCTGGGCAGCGGCCGGTGCGAACATCGGCCAACGGGCCAGGAACGCAGCGTCGGTGATATCCGCCGCCAGCACCACACCACCGGCCAGCGCATCCACGCCAGGACCTTCACCCAGCGTCAAAGCCAGCTCTTCCGCCACCGCAGCGACCGGATCACTGACATACACCGCCTCACGTGGTGTGGCCGCAGCCGTCACCACGATCGCCGCGCTGTCCACTTCGGCCACTCTGATCGCCGTTTCGCAGACATGCCGAAGCTCCA
Organism: Allorhizocola rhizosphaerae; assembly: GCF_003426775.1. Classification (GTDB taxonomy): domain Bacteria; phylum Actinomycetota; class Actinomycetes; order Mycobacteriales; family Micromonosporaceae; genus Allorhizocola; species Allorhizocola rhizosphaerae. Next base: position 610 of record NZ_QJUG01000388.1, read on the forward strand.
CCGGCGCACCCCGGGCACACTCGACAACCAGACCCCATAGCCGCACCCGGCGGTCAGCATCCATCGCAGCGTCCGATCCGGACATCGTCTGATAGCCGCAGCGACACCACGCGTGCTGCCTCCGATACCCTAACGGTTCGCAAGGCCGCGAAAGACACGGCAACGTCAGACAAGGACCAGATCAAACGCGACTAGCCCAGGCGGCTGTCCACAACCATCCTACCCCCGCCCATTCCGCCTCCTAGCCGTTCCGCCCCCGGCCGTTGCGCGCACCGCCGCTCACGCCGCCACGCCGACAACCGCCCCAAACTCCACCACACCTGACAGGCTCCCCACCAGGACCTCATCGACCGACAACGGCCGCCGGAACGGGGCGCGACATACCGAAACCGCAGACGTTGCACGAGTTTGTCTCACCCTGGCTGGTGCCCACAGGCACCCACGACCACCAAACACACACCATCACGGCAGGCCTGCATGGTTCCTCGTTCCGCTCAGCGGTGACAGGCGGTAACCTAAGGTGACCGCGCTGCACTGGACATGCGCGGCCAGCCGAGCCCGCAACAATCGCCCACCATCACACGGGTGTGCTGCTCCTCGGCGTTGGGCCTGGTCCCCGCCCTCCAACCCGCACTCTCACGAACCGCCGTTGGGCTTGGAGCACCACATGCCTATTCCCACTTCGCCAGTCACCGCACCCGCATCGTTGCACCTGCAAACCCGACACACGACCCCTCACACAGTCGTCGTGACCGTGACCGGAGAAATCGATCTGGCCACCGCACCCGACCTACATACCGCACTCCTGAAAGCATTGATCGCTCACCGTCCCACCGTCATCAACGTCGACCTGACCACATGCACGTTCCTGGACTGCTCCGGCCTCAGAGTCCTCCTCGCCGCACACACCACCGCCCAAACCACCGGGTGCCAAATATGGATCAAACATCCACAGCCATTCGTGCGCCTCATACTGGAAGTGACCAAACTGCTCGAGATGTTCACCACCGACGACGACATGGCCAGGCAGACCACACCCCGCCACGATCCGGCCACCACCGCCTCGGGCACGCCCACCGAGCAGGAGAAGGCGAAGGAGAAACAGAAAACGTCTTCCCTCCTGGCCGCCGCCTGACTTTCATCCTGCCTGCGGATGCCCCGCCTCATGGGGCCTGTACACCGCGGGCGGCCCCGCACCTCGCCACATATGCCGAGGGCTACCGAACATCGATCCGGCGCGGGGCCCCGGACAGCTGCAGGCAAGCCACCGCCGACCACACACCGCGCGGTATCACCGGCATGGAGCGCGGCAACGCGCGCCCAGATAGGCCAGAATGTGCTGAACACGAACCAGATCGCCGGTCGTAGCGGCCAGCAGCATCACCGCGTCCGCAGCACCCGGTCGGCGACCCGCAAGCGACGCGGCCGGCTGTCCCAGCCGTGCACGCAATCCCCAGCCGGTTAGCCGGTGCTCCGCTCTCCTTGGGAACGCAGCGCCTGTTCGCGTAATCTCCAGCAGAGATCACCAGGCGGCCCGCCGCCGGAGCCGGGCCGGCGTTGCCAGCAGGCACGACGGGGCACTAGGGCGATCGGCTGAACCGTAACACCCGCTTGGAGGAGCTCATGGCGATCACGCATTGGCGCCGGACACTGACAACCGTCCTGGTGGCCGGCCTCGTCGCCGGTTGCGACGGCGGCTCGCCGGAAACCGCCGACATGACCGCCAGGCCGCAGGCTGGAGGACTGGCCGTGGAGACCGTCGTGGCCGGGCTGGAGCATCCATGGGACATCGGCTTTCTGCCCGACGGGCGCATCCTGCTCACCGAGCGGCCGGCCCGGTTCCGGCTCGTCGACGGCGGCACGGCCAACGAGGTACGGGCCGACCTCGCCGACGTGTTCGTCCGCGGCGAGGGCGGGCTGATGGGCCTGGTAATCCACCCGGACTTCGCCCAGACTCGCGAGTTCACCACCTGCCAGACCCACCAGCAGAACGGTCAGCCGGTGGATGTACGCCTGGTCACCTGGCAGCTGTCGCCGGACGCGGCGAGCGCCACTCGCGTGCGCGACCTACTGACCGGACTTCCGATCAGCACCGGCCGGCATTCGGGCTGCCGTCCGACGATCGCCGCAGACGGCGCGCTGCTGGTCGGCACCGGCGACGTGGCGCGGCCATCGCACCCGCAGGACCGGCGCAGCCTTGGCGGCAAGGTACTGCGCATCGACCTGCGCACCGGCGAGGGCCTACCGGACAATCCGTTCTCGTCGTCGCCCGACGCCAACGAGCGGCGCGTCTACAGCTACGGCCACCGCAACGTCCAGGGCGTCGCCGTGCGGCCCGGCTCGGGCCAGGTGTTCACCACCGAGCACGGGCCGAGCGGGTTCGACGAGATGAACCGCATCCGACCCGGCGGCAACTACGGCTGGGACCCGTCGCGCGGCGGCACCGTCCAGACGTACGACGAGAGCGTGCCCATGACCGACCGCGAACGCTTCCCCGACGCGGTCCTGCCGCTGTGGACTTCGGGCCAGACCTCGACAGAGGCGCCGTCCGGGGCCGCGTTCCTCAACGGTACGCAGTGGGGCCCGCTGAACGGCCGGCTGGCCGTCGTCGCGCTGCGCGGGCAGAAAACCCTGCTGTTCCAGCTCGACGAGACCGGCGACCGGGTGATCGACCTGGCGTTACCGACCGAGCTCAACGACGCCTACGGCCGGCTGCGCGGCGTGCGCAGCGGCCCGGACGGCGCCCTCTACATCACCACCTCCAACGGCACCGACGACCGCCTCCTCCGCATCACACCCCGGACCTGACGCCCTCGCCCCGCGGCCTCCGCTCGTCGTCAGTGCCTTCCCAACAGCGACCACGACGCACCCGAAAGATAAGTCAGCACCGCCAAGTGGGTGCCGCTGGCCGAGGTGGCCTCATTGGAACCCACCCGAACTGCCCGCACTGATCGGCGAGGCGGCACACTGGGCCAAGGACCGCTGGTAGAGACACACGACAATGCTCAAGGCATCCCTGACGAGCCGGCCGGGACGCTCACACGGGCTTCCGACCGCATGATCAATACGTCGGGCCGATCATTGGGATCCAGTCACCAGCAATACACCCAACGATGGACGTGACAAACCATTTGGGATGACCGGCGAACATAGCGATGGCGGTACACGGTTCGCGTACCGCCATGTCAGGTGGAGATGAGGGGACTCGAACCCCTGACCCCCTCGATGCGAACGAGGTGCGCTACCAGACTGCGCCACATCCCCAATTGGGTTGCCCGCCAGACGGAACCCGCCGGACGGACCGCACAACGTTAGCACACTCCCATCCCACCGTCGCACGCGGTTTGGATCGGCCGTCACGCGGCCGGGCCCACGTCGTATGCGCGTCCCCGTACGCCCGGGTGGCGCCGGTATGAGATGGTCGCGACCCGCTTGCCGCGCTCGGCCCGTGCCGCCGCGGCGGCCTGCTCGGCGAGCACCCGCATGGCCTCCTGCGCGCGCAGCAGTTCCTCTTCCAGCTGACGCGCCGCCTCCCGCCGCGCCTCGGCGCGCCGCCGCTGGGCTTCGCGCACCAGGGCCTGCTGCTCGGCGAGCCACACCGCCTGCCGCG
>NZ_QJUG01000389.1 GCF_003426775.1 Allorhizocola rhizosphaerae
GCTCACAGGGGATGTGCGCCCCATAATGACACAACATCTGACAGTTATGAGACCGCCGATGTGGTACTTGACACATGCGCCCGGCACCCTAACACTGTGAACGTTCACAGCTGATTTCCGCCTGGTTAATCGGAGGGGAACCCCCATGCTCGATAGACGTATCAGCCGCCGTCGCCTCCTCACCAGCTCGGCGCTTGCCGCTGGCGGCGCGGTGGCAGCACCGCTGCTCGGAGCTTGCGACGCCAGCCGGGACGGCTCGTCCGGCGACGGCAAGAACGTGACGCTGACGGTCATGTACAAGAACAATGAGCTGACGAAGGAACATATCGCCGACTTTGAGGCCAAGAACCCCGGTATTAAGATCAGCTTCATTGAGTTCGACGACACGCGGCTCAATGCGATGCTCGCCTCGAACGAGCCGCCGGACTTCGTGCGCGGGCCGGCCCTCGGCAGCGCGGGCACCAACGCGCAGAAGCTGGCCACCGCTCTGGATCCGTACCTGGAAAAGAGCAGCGTGCTGAAGAAGGAGAACCTGCTGCCGGTCAACGACGGCTTCCGTTGGGACGGCAAGCGGGCCGGCCAGGGTCCGTATTACGGTCTCGTCAAGGATTGGAGCCAGGACGCGACGCTCTGGTACAACCGGGCGATGTTCGAGGAAGCCAAGATCCCGCCCCTGAGCGCGACCGAGGCGATCTCGTATGACGAGCTGTTGGAGATCGGGAAGAAGCTCACCAAGAAGAGCGGCGGCAAGACACAGGTCTACGGCCTCGGACTGGAGTGGGCCTGGAACCTGTGGGCGCCGATCTCGATGATGATCCTCCAGCAGGGTGGCCAGCTGTACAACGCGGACCTGACCGAGACCGACATGACCACGCCGCAGGCCCGGCGAGCCCTGAAGTGGTACGTCGACTTCGCCCAGGCCGGCGTCGGCCCCACCTCGCTCGACCCGGCGCCCGACGGTGCCGACCTGTCGCTCTTCCTCGCCAAGCGGATGGCGATCACCCAGGACGGCTACTGGTACGGCGGCAACTTCGTCAAAGAGTCCGACGAGATCAAGAACAACGTCGCGATGGCGCCTGCGCCGGTGATGGGGGACAAGCGGATCAGCCCCACATACGTGGGCTGGGGCGCGTACATCCCCGCGAAGGCCAAGCACAAGGACGAGGCGTGGAAGCTCATGGAGTACTTCATGGCCGGCCCGCCGTCGGAGGCCCGAGCCAAGAGTGGCTGGGGCTTGCCGGCCCTCAAGTCGCAGATGTCGCTGTTGCCGCAGGAGCTGCCCTACCAGAAGCAGGCGTTCCAGACCCAGCAGAACGAGCTGCAGTACGTCGGGCAACTGCCCGACTCTCCGTATGCCAGCAGCTGGAACTCCGTGCTGGACAAGCACCTTCAGCGGGCAATCAAGAATGAGATCACCGTGGAGGCCGCCGGCAAGGCGATCACCGAGGAGATGAACAAGCTGCTGAAGCAAGGCAAGGACCAGATCGGCTAGTGGTCAACATGGCAACGGAAAGGGCGAGGCGCGGGAGGCGGAGCTGGAAGCGGTATTCCGGCCGGACGTTCTACCTGTTCGTCTCGCCCTGGATCCTCGGCTTCGCGCTGCTTACCGCGCTGCCGCTCGTCTATGCGCTGCTGATCAGCTTCACCAATTTCAACGGCCGCACGGATCGGTGGCGCTGGGTCGGCCTGCGCAACTACGGCGAGCTGATGAGCGACACCGCCGCCATCGAAAGCCTGGTCCGCACCCTCGCGTTCACCGCGATCGCGGTGCCGCTCATGGTGGCCGGCGGGCTTGGTTTGGCGGTGCTGCTCAATCGGCGGCTGAAGGCGGTCGGCCTGTTCCGGACGATCTTCTTCCTGCCCTCGGTCGTCCCGGTGGTCGCCATGGCCATCATGTGGAAGCTGATCTTCAATCGGGACGCCGGCATCCTCAATGCCATTCTGGAGAAGATCAGCATCGGTCCGATCGCCTGGCTGGTCGACCCGCACGCCTTCTACGCACTGATCATCCTCACCCTGTGGGGACTCGGCGGTGGGATGGTGATCATGCTTGCCGCACTGCAGGGCGTCCCGGCTGAACTGGAAGAGGCTGCGACCATCGACGGCGCCAGCCGCTGGCGGGTGTTCCGCCACGTCACCGTGCCGATGATCTCGCCGGTCATCTTCTTCCAGGTGGTAACCGGCATCATCGCCTCCTTCCAAATCGTTATCCAGCCGCTGCTGCTGTCCCAGTCGAGCCAGGTCGGCAGGGTGGCCGAGGTGCCACAAAGCACCCACCTGTACATGGTGCAGGTCTACCAGGAGTTCTTCGCCAACAACCGGTACGGCTACGGCTCCGCGATGCTGTGGGTGTTCTTCCTGGTCATTCTGGCCATCACCCTCATCGTGCAGCGGTCCAGCCGAATGTGGGTGCACTACGAGGTCAACAGCGAGGCCGACCGATGACCATCACGCGGACCACCCCGACGTCGCCCGCAGTCGGCACGCCACCGCTCATCCCGCGTCGGCGCCCCCGGCGCCGGGCCAAAGCGGCGGGCACCTACCTGCTCCTGATGACGCTTGCGGTTCTGTTCGCCGGGCCGTTCGCCTGGCTTGTGCTGGCCGCGTTGAAGACCAAGGCGGAGTGGGTGGCGATTCCGGCGAAGATCCTGCCGGAAACGCCACGGTGGGAGAACTTCACCCAGGCCCTCACCGAGATCAACTTCCCGGCGTACCTGGGTAACTCGCTGTTCCTGTCGTTCCTGTACGCGATTCTGGTGACCTTCTCCAGCGCGGCGGTCGGGTTCGGCTTCGCTCGCCTGCGTGGGCGCGGCAAACGCCCTCTGTTCGTGCTCGTGCTGGCCACCATGATGCTGCCGCAGATTCTCACTCTGATCCCGACCTACGTGCTGTTCGCCCGGATCGGACTGGTCAACACCTACTGGCCATGGGTGCTGTGGGGCCTCATGGCGTCGCCATTCCTGGTGTTCCTGTTCCGCCAGTTCTTCGCCGCCATCCCCGCCGAGCTGGAAGAGGCGGCAATCATCGACGGTTGCGGGTATGGGCGCATCTTCCTGCGGATCTTCCTGCCGCTGTCCCGGCCGGTGCTGCTGACCTCCTTCCTGCTCTCCTTCACCTGGATCTGGGGCGACTACATCGCACCGGCCCTGCTCCTCAACCCCGACCAGACGACGCTGTCCGTCGCCATCGCCGCGTTCTACCTGGATCCGCACGGCAACCCCGACGCCACTGTGCAGGCGGCTGCTGCGGCCCTCTACGTGGTACCCGTTCTGGTGATCTTCCTGTTCGCCCAGCGCTACTTCATCCGCGGCGTTGTCAGTTCAGGCTTGAAGGGATAGGCCACGACGCGCCGCACTTCGCCGGCGGTACTGGCCGGGCGGGCAAAGGCTGACCAACTTGCGCGGTCTCAAAGCGGAAATGAAAACGGCCCTCCAGAGACTCTCTGGAGGGCCGTTTCCCTGTAGCGCCAGCGCTACCCGCGTCGCGGTACGACGTCGATCACCGCGGTGACCGGGCCTCTGTCCGTCATGCCGGTGACAACCACCTCACCCGGCGCGTCAATCGCTCCGGGTGGCAATGCCTGCCAACGGACAGGGATGGCGGTGATCCTGTTGTTGGCGGTGGTGAGCACGTGGATGGAGGAGGGCAACCTCGGAGCGACACCAACCACGGTGGCGGTGTAGACGGTGTCCTCAAGGATGTGCTTGGCACGGCTGGCGTTGTACACGTTGATGGACGCGTGCGGCTCCCAGGTGTTGGGGAGCTCAGGCACGGCCCGGAACATCGTCTGCCAGCCGGCCGGCTCCCAAACCAGCACGCCGACGCCCCGGTTGTTGACCACATCGTTGGCGGCCTGGAAGACCCGCTGGATCGCGTCGGCCTGGCCTTGAACGGTGCGCGGGAACGGGGAGTTCGGCATCGGCGAGCCGCCGCCGCCCGAGGCGGGGTAGGAGGTCTCGGCGACGTCGACCTCATAGTCGGGGTAAGTGGTCGTGATGGTGTGCAGGTTGAGATCCAGCGCCTCCGGTGTGCCGTGCCACTCCGGGTAGTACGAGATGGCCAGCACATCAGGGTTCTGGCCCTTCGCCTTCACCCGGGTGAGGAACTGCTGCCAGAACTCCATGGTCTTGGCGAGCCGGTTCGGACCGACGATTACGTGGATCTCCACTTTGGACGTCGGCGACGCGTCACGCACGGCCTTGATCCCGGACGC
>NZ_QJUG01000039.1 GCF_003426775.1 Allorhizocola rhizosphaerae
CGCTACTGGGGTCGGCCGCAGGGCTGGGCGCTGCGGCCGTACTCATAGAAGCCTTGAATACCTTCCAACAACGGTATGTGCCGTCGCCTCCACCGATGCTGTTTGTCCTCCCATGGGACGTCGTTGCGGTCATCGTGGCGGTGCCGCTCCTGGCGATGGCCGGGGCCGGGCTGCTGACGAGGTCCAGATTGCCCATTGAGCGGAGGCTGTAGTCCACGGCATCATGTGCGACATGCCTCTGCAGCGTCTCGCGCGACACCTCGGTCACCGGGCCTGGTTTGTCAAGCTGGGCAAGGCCATCGTCCCCTTCGACAGGGCCATGGCCAAGCTCACCGGTGGCCGGGTGGTCGCGCTCGGGGTGGTGCCCTCGCTGATCCTGACCACCACCGGGCGCAAGTCCGGGCTGGCGCGCTCGCAGCCGCTGGCCTACGTGCCCGACGGCGACGACATCATCCTGATCGGCTCCAACTGGGGCGGCCCCAACCATCCCGCGTGGTCGGGCAACCTCATCGCCAACCCGGCGGCGAAGGTCAACGTCAAGGGTCGCGAAAAGTCCGTCACCGCAAGGCTTTTGACCGGTGCGGAGCGCGATGAGGCGTGGCGATTGGCCGTGCAGGTCTGGCCGCCCTATGCCACTTACGAGAAGCGATGCGCACCCCGGGTAATCCGCGTATTCAGGCTAACCACCGGCTGACCAGCTCCCGCTCAAACGCCATCACCCGCGACACCGCCTCGTCGGGGCTGGCCCCACCCGCGGCCAGCATGCCCCAGTTGCCCGGCACCGTGCTCACCACCTCTGCGCCGGGATGGGGCACCGCGCGCAGCGTGCGCAGGTCGGCCTCGATGGACGGCCGGAACACCTTGGTCGCGGCGTAGGGCACACCCGTGCGGTCGACATACCGGCGCAGATATTCGGCCCCGTGCGAGGAGAGGTTGGGGTCCTGAAGGGCCGCAATGCCTTTCGCCACGGCGAAGTCCACTCCGCCCGTGACCAGCTGGGCGCCGAGCGCCTCCTTGAGCCGGGCTACCGTGTCCCGCACCGAGTCGTAGATCCGCGCGTTGAGCCCGAGCCCGATCCACCCATCGCGGTCGAGATAAACGTTGCCCTGCCAGTTGGTACCCTGCGTCAGCTGCAGGGTCACGCCATCGGCCAGCCCGCCGTGCCTGATGTGGGCCGACGGGGCGACCGGCACCCGCTGCCCGCCCACGGCAACGGTGTCGTAGGAGACGTTCTCCTCCATGATGAACAGCTCGTCGAAGTCGCGGTGCTCCTCGGCGAACCGGCGCAGCGCCGCCTCGTCCGTGATGTCGAACCCGATCACGATGCGCGCGCCGCCCCCACCCCGGCTCGCCTTGATGCAGGCCCTGTCCAGGAGGTGCCGCTCGCGCATCAGCCGCGCCGAGAGCAGCAACTCCTCCGGTTGCGCGGCGTCGAACGCGTACCCGGGGAGCCGCTCGTAATCCAGCCCGAGCCGACGCCGCATCGGCGCGAGCCCCGGCTCGTCGGCCGCATCGACGATGGCCGCATCCCAAGCACGCGGATAGATGGGCGCCTTGGTGTTCCAGTAGGACGAGACCTCCGGGGAGTTGGCATCGGTGTAGATGACTTCGATCCCGGCCAGCCGCCGCAGATAGAGCAGCGCAATCTGCAGCTCGAGATCCAATGAATACAATTTGATTTCGGTACCGGGAACGGCCTCCAGCGCATCGGCCAGCCTCCGCACCGCGGGCGCCTCGGGTCCACTTCGGACCATGGTCTGCAGCAGCGCCTGCGACAGGTAGTAGTACTCCTCCCCGGGCACCACCACCGCCTCGACCCCAGCCTCGCGCGCCGCCGCCAGCCAAGGCTCGGTCCGCCCCACCACCAGATCGCCTGGCTCGGCCAGCGTGACCGCACGGGTCTCCATGTAGGTCGCCGTATCTTCGGCCACGCCGGTGTGCGCGTACTTGTCCAGGTCTCCCTGCAGGTTCCGGAGCACCGGGGTGGCGCTATGGATCACGATGCACGGCGGCGCCTTACCGTCGCTTGTGGACGTTCGCAGCCGGCGTTGCGCCTCCAGCGGCACCTCGGCCGTCGAGAGGCCGAGCAGCCGTTGCGCCGCCACCTCGATCTCGTCGGCGGCCAGCTCCACCATTCCCGTGTGAAAGCCCGTCAAGCTGTGTTGACCCCTATCAATGAGCCGATCAGATAGGTGGCGGCCGCCGCGGCCGCACCCAGTGCGAGCTGGCGCAGCCCGCTGAGCAGCCACGATCGCCGGGTGAACCGAGATGTGAGGGCGCCCGCGATAAACAGCCCCAGCCCGCCCACGCCCAGCGCGAGCCACAGCGAGTCGCTGCCGAACAGGTAGCTGACCAGCGGCACGAAGGCGCCGACCGAGAAGCACAGGAACGACGAGATGGCCGCCAGCCACGGGCTCGGCCGCGCATCCGGGTCGACGCCCAGCTCCTCCTGCACATGGACGCGCAGCGCCTCGTCGGGGTTTTGCTTGAGCTCATCGGCCACCTGCCGGGCCAGCTCGGGCGGCAGGCCGCGCTCGATCCAGCGGTCGGCGAGCTCGCGCGCCTCCGCGACCGGGTTGCGGCTCAGCTCCCGGCGCTCCTTGGCCACCTCGGCGGCCACCTGCTCGTTGGCCGCCCGCACGCTGGTGAACTCGCCCAGCCCCATCGATATCGCGCCGGCGACCAGGCCCGCCGCCCCGGTGAGCACGATCACGTGCCGGCTCACGCCACCGCCGCCGACGCCCGCGATCAATGCGATGTTGGTGACGAGTCCATCCATGGCGCCGAACACGGCCGGGCGCAGCCACCCGCCGGACACGTCCGTGTGCTCGTGCTCAACGCTGCCGGCGCCATGGCGTCCCTCCACCGCGCTCCGCGGCGCATGCCCCTCGATTCCCTCAGGCAAGCCCTCACTCATAGGCGTCCCTCCGCCGCGCCACGCGGCGCATGTCCTCCGACTCGCTCGGGCAGGTCCTCGCTCATGGCAACGTCAGGATCTCGTGTCCCGTCTCGGTCACCACCACAGTGTGCTCAAACTGGGCCGTCCATTTGCGGTCTTTGGTGACAACGGTCCACTTGTCGGGCCAGGTGTCGTAGGCGTGCGTGCCCAGCGTGATCATCGGCTCGATGGTGAAGGTCATGCCGGGCACCATGGTCGTGGCCGAGTCGGGGCTGTCGTAGTGCGGGATGAACAGTCCACTGTGGAATGCCTCGCCGATGCCGTGCCCGCCGAAGTCGCGCACCACGCCGTAGCCGAAGCGCTTGGCGTAGGACTCGATGACCCGCCCGATGACGCTGATCGGGCGGCCGGGCGCGACGGCCTTGACCCCGCGCATCATCGCCTCGTGGGTGCGCTCGACCAGCAGCCGGGCCTCCTCCGAAACGGAGCCCACGCAAAAAGTCGCGTCGGTGTCGCCGTGCACCCCGTCCTTGTACGCCGTGACATCGACGTTGATGATGTCGCCTTCCTCGATCACGGTCGAGTCCGGGATGCCGTGACAGATCACCTCGTTGAGGCTGGTGCAGCACGACTTCGGGAACGGCGGCGCGTTACGGCCCGGGTAGCCCAGCGTCGACGGGTAGGCACCGTGGTCGCACAGGAACTCGTGCACCACCCGGTCGATCTCGTCAGTCGTGACGCCGGGCTTGCAGTGCTCGCCGGCCAGCTGCACCGCCTGGGCGGCGATCCGCCCGGCCACGCGCATCTTCTCGATCGTCTCGGGCGTCTGGACCGACGACCCTTCCCAGCGGGCCGCCGACTTGCGCCCGACATATTCGGGCCTCGGAATGGTTGGCGGCACCTCCCGCCATGGCGAAATCTTCCCCGGGGTCAACGCAGTACGCACCGTCATACACCCGACTCTACTTGCTCTCCCCCTCCCGCGTTGATCATGAACTTAAGTCCATGTTCAGCGGTGTGTCGCCACACCAACTTCATGATCGACCCACCATGGTTGATCATGAATTTATGGTGGTGACACGCCGTCGAACATGGACTTAAGTTCATGATCAACGCGGGAGGTCAAACGGTGACGAGGGCGCTTCTGGCCGATTTCATTCGGGCGGCCGCTTCGACCAGTGCGGTGAACAAGGGGGTCGACATGTCCTCCGGGTGCCACTGCACGCCCACCGCGAACGGGTGGTCGGGGTGCTCCAGCGCCTCGATGAGATCGTCGTCGGGGCACCACCCGGTCGGCACCAACCGGCCCGGGTCGGACACGCCCTGGTGGTGGTAGGAATTGACGATCGCCTCCGGCCCGAGCAGCTCACGGCAGCGCGACCCGGTCGCGAAGCGCACGGTGTGCTCCGTGTAGACCTTCGCGGGGCCCGGCTGCCGGTGCCGGTCGTGCCCCAGCACATCGGGCAGGTGCTGGAACAGCTTGCCGCCGCTCGCGACGGCCATCACCTGCATGCCGCGGCACACGCCGAGCAGTGGCACGCCGTTGCGCAGCGCCTGGCGCGCCAGTGGCAGCTCGCCCGCGTCGCGCTCGGGGCACGTCCCGCCGAGATTGGGCGACGGCGCTTCGCCATAGCGGTACGGCTCGACATCCGCACCACCGGCGATGATCAGACCATCGAGCGCCTCCAGGATCTCCACCCCGCCGTCTGGTTCGGGTGGCACGAGGACCGCGCGACCACCCGCGGAGCGCACCTGCTCCACGTAGGTCCACGGCAGCACTGCGCTGACGGTGTCGTACACGGAAAATCGGGTCTCGTCCAAATAGGTCGTGATCCCGATCAACGGCCTGTTCACATCGCTCACAACGGCGTCACGTATGCCCCGGTAATGCCTCCGTCCACGACGAACTGCGAGGCGGTTACGAAAGAAGAATCATCACTGGCGAGGAACGCTACCGCCGCGGCGATCTCCTCGGCCTCGGCGAAACGGCCCATAGGCACATGGACAAGTCGTCTAGCCGCTCGCTCGGGGTCTTTGGCGAAAAGTTCCATCAGCAGTGGGGTTGCCACTGGTCCCGGGCACAATGCGTTGACCCGGACGCCCTGTCTGGCGAACTGCACACCGAGCTCCCGGGTCATCGAGAGCACGGCCCCTTTGCTTGCGGTGTAAGCAATCTGACTCGTCGCCGCACCCATTAGGGCGACAAAGCTGGCAGTGTTGATGATCGATCCCTTGCCGGCCGCGAGCATGTGCGGAAGCACGTATTTGCAACACAGGTAAACGCTCGTGGCGTTGACGCGCATCACACGTTCCCACGCGTCCATCCCAGTATCCAGGATGGAATCATCGTCGGGCGGCGAGATCCCCGCGTTGTTGAACGCGATGTCGACCCGGCCCAGCCGCGCGACGACACCGTCATAGAGCTCCCTGACCTGCTCTTCATCGGAGATGTCGCACCGGACGAAGTCGCCGCCGGTCTCGTTGAGATCCACGCTCACCACATGCGCGCCCTCGGCGGCGAACCGCTTGACCGTCGCCGCACCGATACCGGAGGCCGCCCCTGTGACGACGGCCACACGGCCCTCCAACCGACGCATCTCTCACACCTCCGTGCTCAGGAAGACGTTCTTCGTTTCGGTGAACGCCAGCGGGGCGTCCGGGCCGAGCTCGCGCCCTAGGCCCGACTGCTTCACCCCGCCGAACGGCGTCCAGTAGCGCACCGAGGAGTGTGAGTTGACGCTCAGCACACCCGCCTCGACGGCCCGTGACACGCGCAGCGCACGGCCGATGTCACGGGTCCAGATCGAGCCGGAAAGCCCGAAGGGCGTGTCATTGGCCAGGCGCACGGCTTCGTCCTCGGTTTCGAAGGGCATCACCGAGAGCACCGGCCCGAACACCTCTTCATTCCAATGCCTGTCGGAAGGTTGTGCCCGCAGAACCGTGGCGGGAAACCAGAAACCGGGTCCCTGCCTCCGCTCGCCCTGGATCAGCGGCTCGTCCACATAGGACGCTACATGTTCCCGGTGTTGCGCCGAGATGAGCGGGCCCATGTCCCGCCAATTGAGAACCTGCGGCCGGAGCAATTCCAAAAAACTCATCGTGTACCGAGCTTTCGACCAGTAACCGCGAGCGCGCGCAGCAGTCCTGCCCCGCGTTGTCGAACACGGCCCCGGGCAGCGCGGCCGCGGCCTTCTCCAGGTCGGCATCGGCGAACAGCAGCGTGGCCGACTTCCCGCCCAGTTCCAGCGTCACACGCGTGAGATCCCGCGCGCACGCCGCCATGATCTCCTTGCCGACCTCGACCGACCCGGTGAAGCAAATCTTGCGCACCAACGGGTGCGCGACCAACTCGCGCCCCTGCACACTGCCCTGCCCCGGCACGACCTGCAGCACACCCTCCGGAAGCCCCGCCTGTAGGGCAAGCGCCGCGATGCGCAGAGCGGTCAGCGGGGTGAGCTCGGCCGGCTTGACCACGACCGTGTTGCCCGCAGCGAGTGCCGGCGCGAAGCCCCAAGCGGCGATGGGCATGGGAAAGTTCCACGGCACGATGACCCCGACCACGCCCATCGGCTCATGAAACGTGACGTCCCACCCGCCCGCCACCGGGATTTGCCTGCCGCACAGACGTTCCGGCGCGCCCGCGTAGTAGTCGAGCAGATCGCGCACGTTGCCCGCCTCCCAGCGGGCATTGCCCGGGGTGTGCCCGGCGTTGCGCACCTCGATGTCGGCGAGCTCGTCGAGGTGACTGTCCACAACGGACGCGAACCGGCGCAGCAGCCGTGCCCGGTCTCCCGGCGACACGCGCCGCCAGCTGTCGAAGGCGCGATGCGCCGCGGCCACCGCCTCCGGAACCGATCCCGGTTCGACGACCGCGATCTCCTCCTCTGTGGCCGGATTGATGATCCTCACAGGCGCTCGAACCCCCGGATCAGCTCCCAATCGGTGACGGCCGCGTCGAACGCGCTGATCTCGACCTGCGCCGCATGGGCGTAGTGCGCCACCACGTCCTCGCCGAACGCGGCCGACGCCGGCTCGGACGCCCGCCACAGGCTGAGCGCGTGCCGCAGCGTCGACGGGATGCGCCTGGCCGAGGTGTCCACATATGCGTTGCCCTCGAACGCGGGCTCAAGCGTCAGCTCTTTTTCGATGCCGTGCAGCGCGCCCGCGACGAGAGCAGCGATCGCCAGGTACGGGTTCACGTCGCCGCCCGGAGCGCGATGCTCCACGCGCAGCGAGCTGTCATGCCCGACCAACCGCAGCGCGCACGTGCGGTTGTCGCGCCCCCACCGCAGCGCGGTCGGCGCGAACGATCCGGGCTGATAACGCTTGTAGGAGTTGATGTTCGGCGCATACAGCACGCCGAACTCGGCCGTCGTCGCGAGCAGCCCGGCCAGCACCTGTTCGCCGACCCGCGAGAGCGCGCTGCCCGATGCCATGACCGGCCGACCGTCGCCGTCGCGCAGCGAGAAGTGGATGTGGCACGAGTTGCCCTCGCGCTCGTTGGGCTTGGCCATGAACGTCAGCGAGCACCCGTGCTCGGCCGCGATTTCCTTGGCGCCGTGTTTGTAGATCGAGTGGTTGTCGGCCGTGGTGAGCGCGTCGGTGTAGCGGAACGCGATCTCGTGCTGGCCTAGGTTGCACTCGCCCTTGGCGCTCTCGGGCTCCAGACCGGCGCCGGCCATGCCGAGCCGGATCGCACGCAGCAGCGGCTCCACCCGCGTGGTGCCCAGCAGCGAGTAGTCCACGTTGTAGCCGTTGGCCGGAGTGAGCCCCTGATAGCGCATGCGTTGCGCTGCCTCATAGGTCTCTTCGAAAACCACAAACTCCAATTCGGTACCGACGAAGGCCTGCAGCCCGTGGCCGGCCAAGCGATCCAGCTGCCGCCGCAGCACCTGGCGCGGGGACTGGTTCACCGGCGTGCCGTCGAGCCACGTCACGTCGGCGAGCACGAGCGCCGTGCCGGGCAGCCACGGCACGGGACGAAGTGTGCGCATGTCGGGCTTGAGCGCGAAATCGCCGTAGCCCCTCTCCCACCCGCTGACGGCGTAGCCCGGTACCGGAGTCATCTCGACGTCGACGGCGAGCAGGTAGTTGCAGGCCTCGCTGCCATGGCGCAGCACCTCGTCCAGGAAGTACTTGGCGTGTAAGCGTTTGCCCTGCAGCCGCCCCTGCATGTCGACCATCGCCAGGATGACCGTGTCGATCTCACCGAGCTCGACTCGCGTGCGCAACTGCTCCGCCGACCACATAAGTGATCTGTCTACCGGGTGGGCGTCATGTGAGTCAATTGCTCTCCGGCGCGGTCTCGGTGGCCTTGGCCGATCCCTTGGCCGATCCCTTGGCCGGCGTGGGCGCGGCCACGGTGGTGCCGAGCCGGTCCCACACCATCCCGAGCTGATGTGACATCGCACCGGCGACGCCCGGCACGAGCGGCAGCACCCAGTCGGCCACCCACCCGGTGTGCACCACGTTGAGCACGACCACCGCGGCCAGCGCGGCGCCGAGCCCCTGCACCATCCCCCGCCAGGCGGCCCGTCCGGAGTAGACGATCGCGGCCCGCTTCGCCGCCCTCTCGTGCATCTTGGGAAAGCCGGACACCGCCTTGGCGTCGCGGCGGCCGAAGTTGAAGCCGGCCACGATCAGCGTCGCGGCACACCCGATGACCACGGCCGTCAGACTGTTACGCGTAAGGAGCATCACGAGGGCGGCAGCACCCCCGCCCACCGCCAATGCCACAAGAGCTCGGATCCACTCCTGCTTCTCTCCGGGATACCAGTAGTACTTACTTGTATTGTCGGAGAGCTGCTTAACAATCCGCCCCATCCGGCCGACGCTCCTTCGTTACGCTCCGTAACGATGTTAAAACAGGACGGTGGCGAAAGTGCCGACTCGACGAAAGCCGAGACGTGCATAAACCCTGCGTGCGGGGGCATTGAAGGCGTTGACGTAGAGGCTCACTGTGGGTGCATGCCGGCGCAGCGCCTCTCGCACAATCGTGGCCAACCCAGCGCGGGCGATGCCCCGGCCGCGCCACTCCGGATGCACCCAAACCCCTTGTAGCTGCACGGTGTGCCGCGTGATGACGGCCAGCTCGGCCTTGAACACCACGCGCCCGTCGATCACGCGGGCGTAGGCGCGGCCCCGCTCGACCAGCTCGCGCACGCGCACGCGATATCCCCGCCCGCCGTCGTCGCCCAGCGGCGAGACGCCCACCTCTTCGGTGTACATCGCGACCGACGCGGGAAACAGCAGGTCTACTTCGTCCGGCCGGATCGGACGCACCAGCGGGTCGCCCCGGTGGGCCGGCGGTGTATCGATAAGCATCAGCGGCTGCTCCTCGCGGACCGCGCGCTCCGGGCCCCAGCTCGGGCGCAACCGGTCCCACAGCCCGAGCACCCCGTCGGCCGGCCCGACCAGCGACGCGCACACCCTCGGCCAGCCGCTCACCAGATCGGCGAACGCGGCGATCGCCGCCGGCTCGACCCCGATCGGTGTCACCTGCCCGCCGCACCACAGCAGCGACTCGATGTGGCGCGGGGTGCCGCCATAGCCGAACAGCCGCCCGTCGGCACGCCAGCCGAGCCCGTGCGCCGCCACGCGCTCGGCGATCTGAGCGGAGGCAATCGGATGGGCGCCGAGCACCCGGTCGACCGCAGCCCGGTCTGCCTCCCGCAGCTGTCGCACCGGCACGGTGAGCATGCCGCCCAGCCTAGTTCGCCGCTGCGAGAGATCTCAGACGGTTCCCGGGTCGCTCTTGCCGTGCGATGCGTTGCCGATATATCGTTAACCCATCGCCGATAGGCAGACGATAGGAGAACGACATGTTGAGGAATCACCTGCGCGAGCATCGCCGCCGCGCCTTCGGCTTCGATCCCGGCTGGGAGCGGGGCCATCGCCATGGCCACGGTCGAGGCCGTGGGCGCCGGGGTGACACCCGCGCCGCGGTGCTCGGCCTGCTGGTCGAGCGCCCGATGCACGGCTACGAGATGATCTCCGAGCTGGAGCAGCGCACCGGCGGGGTCTGGCGGCCCAGTCCGGGCTCGATCTACCCGACGCTGCAGTTGCTTGAGGACGAGGGCCTGATCGTGAGCGAGCAGTCCGAGGGACGCAAGCGCTTCACGCTCACCGACGCTGGGCGCGCCGAGGCCGAAGGTGCCGAGCGGCCGTGGCGCGGCCTCGACGAGAGCCGCATCTCTGAGATGCAGGCGTTCCGTGAGGCCGGGTTCGGCATCATGCAGGCGCTGCGCCAGGTGGGCATGACCGGCAACGACGACCAGCGCCGCCAAGCCCTGGAAGTGCTCAACGAGACCAAGCGCAAGCTCTACGCCATCCTCGCCGCCGAGTGAGGGCGGGTGAGCAGTGCTAGCGCCGCTGCCACCACTGCACGGACAGGTCGGCCAGGCGCCGCACCTCACTGTCCGGATCGGACTGGGCGGCGGCGCGCAGCACGGGGATGACACGCTCGCCGGCTTCACGACCGAGGTCCGGCTCGCCGAGCACGATGACGGCGTGCTTGCGCACCACCACGTGCGGCGAGCCGACGCCCCGCACCGCCTCGCCGACCTCCGATGGCGCGATGGCGCAATAGCTCCGGCCCGGCGCCAACTCCTCCGCGACATCGGGGGCCGCTTCGGGGTACCGGATAAGAAAATCTTCTAAGGGTTGGTAGTTGAGCGGGATGGGGTGCACGTCGCTGTCCCGAAACGAGGTGAAGGGCGCCGCGACCGCCACCGCGAGGGCCTGTCGCGAGAGCCGGGACTCCAAGGCCAGCACCAGATCGAGGCGGCCCAGCCGGGCGAGGGCGCGGCACGGCCACAGCTGAGCCGGGCTGTCGCGTTCGGACTTCGCGACCGCCGTCGACAACGCTTCGAGCACCAGCGGATCCGCCACGCCGACCTCGGCCAGCAGCCTGGCCGCGTACCACGCCCGATCATGCCGCGACAGCAGGGGCAGCAGTGCCGGGATGGCCGCAGAACCGAAGCCGCGCAACGCATTCTCCGCTTCCTCGGAGTTGATCGGGCCGTCGAACCGGCCGAGCCGCGAAGCGTAGTAGGTGATCTGCTCGGCCGGCGCCAGCCCGGCAAGGCGCACCCGTTCCGCCTCCGCCGCCACGACCTCTGGGAACAGCTCCTCCACCTGGGCCGGGGTCAGGCAGCGGCGCAGCGTCTCCTCATATCGCTCATAATCGATGAGATAGACCGGAACGCCGAGGCGCTCGCCCGCCCGATGGCAAATTCGCACCAACGCGTCCTCATAACGCGTGAGGACGGCATCCCAGTGCTCGATCCTGCCCGAGCATGCCTCGGCGGTCAGCGCATCCATCAACGCCTCGGGCGCCCAGTCATCCACCATGGACTCGGACTCGGCACTCGGGCCCAGGTAGGGCGCAGTGATGACGCCTGCTTCATCGCTACATGGATCGATGAGTGCGACCGCTCGCCACTGGAGGTCAGCGACCTCAGTGACGAGCGCGTCGCACAGCTCGGCCTCGAACCGATCCCAGTCGAACACCGGACAACCATAGCGACGGCTAGGCCGGGACGAGTTCCCGTTCCTTGGGTTTTTCCGGCGCGACTTCGTCCTCGTCGAGCATCGTGGATTCGTCGAACGGGTTGTCCCCGCTGAGCACCGACTTGGCCCGCTCCCGGTCGAACTCGCCGGTCCATCGTCCGATCAGGACGGTCGCGACCGCGTTGCCCGCGAAGTTGGTCAGCGCCCGCGCCTCCGACATGAACCGGTCGATGCCCACGATCAGGCCCACGCCGTCGACCAGATCGGGGCGGTGGCTCTGCAGTCCCCCGGCCAGCGTGGCCAGGCCCGCGCCTGTGATCCCGGCCGCGCCCTTCGAGGCGATCATCATGAACAGCAGGAGCGAGATCTGCTCGCCCACCGACAGCGGCTTGCCCATCGCGTCGGCGACGAACAGGGCAGCCATCGTCAGATAGATCATCGTGCCGTCGAGGTTGAACGAGTACCCGGTCGGCACCGTGATGCCCACGACCGGCTTGCTCACACCCAGGTGCTCCATCTTGGCGATAAGGCGCGGCAGCGCGGATTCCGACGACGATGTGGACAGGATCAGCAAGAACTCGCGGGCCAGATAGCGCAGCAGTGCGAACAGCGAGACCCCGGTGACCAGGCGCAGCAGCGGCCCCAGCAACAGGAAGACGAACACGACGCACGTCAGGTAGAAGCCGAGCATGATCTGCGCCAGGCTGATCAGCGCGTCGACCCCGGTCGCGCCGACCACCGCGGCCATCGCGCCGAAGGCACCGATCGGGGCCAGCCACATGATCATGGTGAGCACCTTGAACACCAGCCGCTGCAGCACGGCGACCGCGCGCTGCACCGGTTCGCCCTTGGGGCCCATGGCCTGCACGGCGAAGCCGACGAGGAGCGACACGAGCAGCGTCTGCAGCACCTTGCCATCGGTGAGCGCCGACAGCAGCGAGGTCGGGATGATGCCGAGGATCATGTCGGTGGCGCTGCCCGCCTCCGACGCGCCCGATGCGGCGCTCTGGCCCGCCGCGGCGGCCTTCTCGGTGAGGTTCAGGCCGGAGCCGGGGTGGATAAGGTTGCCGACCACCAGGCCGACCGCCAGAGCGATGATTGACATGACGATGAAGTACCCGAGGGCGAGCCCGCCGACCTTGCCGACCTTCGCGGCCTGGCGCACGGATCCGATCCCGAGCACGATGGTGCAGAAGATGATCGGGCTGATCATCATCTTGATCAGCGCGACGAACCCGGTGCCGAGCGGCTTGAGTCCGGTCGCGAAGCCGGGCGCGAGCAGTCCGACGGCGATGCCGCCGAGGACGGCCACGATCACGGCCAGGTACAGGTAATGTGTCCGGTCCCGCCTGCGAGTGGGGACGGAGGCGATGGTGTCCATGGCACAGACTGTGGCGTGGGTCTCACCGGAAGGCAGCCTTGTGTTCATAGAGTTCATCGATGCGTAGGAGCATCGCGGGCCAGCTGTTCCTCCTGCAGGTGCTGGTGGTGACGTTGTTGGTCGCGGCGGGCACGGCGGCCGCGGTCGCGCTGACCCGTGCCCACGCGCGGGAGTCGGCCGGCGATGAGGTGCGAGCGGTGGCCGAGACCGTTGCGCGCTCGCCCGTGGTGCTCGAAGCGCTGCGGGCACCCGACCCGAGCACGCTTTTGCAGCCCTATGCCGAGTCGGTGCGAGCGGCGACGGGCACGGACTTCGTGGTCGTGATGTCGCCGGAGCGGGTGCGCTACAGCCATCCCGACCCCGCGCAGATCGGGCAGCGGTTCATCGGCACGGTCGCCCCCGCGCTTGCGGGTGAGTCGTTCACCGAGGTCTACACGGGCACACTGGGCGAGTCGGTGCGCGCGGTGGTGCCCGTGCGCGACGAGCGGGGCGCCATCATCGGGCTGGTGTCGGTCGGGATCACCACGGAGGCGATCAACCGCAAGCTGCTGGCGCAATTGCCGATGATCCTGGGAGCGACCGTTGCCGCGCTCGCGCTCGCGGGGCTGGGCTCGTGGGCGCTTTCGAGACGGTTGCGCAGGCAGACGCACGGCCTGGGGCCGGCCGAGATGACGCGCATGTACGAGTACTACGACGCCGTGCTGCATTCCGTGCGCGAGGGGCTGGTCGTCATCGGGCGCGATCAGCGGATCGAGCTGATCAACGACGAGGGGCGGCGACTGCTCGGGCTCGGCGACGCGCCGGTCGAGCGGCTGGAACTCCCGCCCGCGCTGCGGGAGCTGAGCACGGCCGAAGACGTGTTCGTGCTCGCGGGCGACCGCACGCTCGTGGCCAACCAGCAGCCGACCGTGTTCGAGGGGCGCCCGCTCGGTTCGGTCGTGACGCTGCGCGATCACACCGAACTGCGCGCGCTGACCGGCGAGCTGGACTCGGTGCGCGGGCTCACCGACGCGCTGCGCGCCCAGGCGCACGAGTCGGCCAACCGCCTGCACACCGTGCTCACGCTCGTGGAGCTGGGTCGCACGGATGAGGCGGTGCGGCTGGCGACCTCCGAACTCCAATTGGCGCAACAGCTCACGGATCGCGTGGTGGGTGCCGTGCGCGAGCCAGCGATCGCCGCACTCCTGCTGGGCAAGTCGGCGCAGGCCGCCGAGCGCGGTGTGGAGCTCGTCATCGAGCCGGAGTCGCGTTTGGACGGTGAGCGGATCCCGAGCCGGGATCTGCTCACGGTGGTCGGCAATCTGGTGGACAACGCGCTGGAGGCGGTCGCGGGCACGCCGATGCCAAGGCGTGTAAGCGTTCTCGTGCGTTCCCAGGCCCGCGAGGTCGTCGTCCGCGTGTCCGACAGCGGGCCGGGCGTCGACGCCACCGAGGTCCTCCAGCGTGGTTGGACCACCAAGCAGCCGGGCCGCGGGCTGGGCCTGTCGCTGGTGAGGCAGGTGGTCGCGCGATACGAGGGAAGCATCCAGATCAAGAACGAGGGCGGGGCGGTGTTCACGGTGAGGCTGCCAACATGATCAAGGTGCTGGTCGTCGAGGATGAGCCGTTGCTCGCGGCGGCGCACAGCGCCTACACCAAGCGGGTCCCCGGTTTCGAGGTGGTGGGCGAGGCGCACACCGGCCAGGAGGCGATGGCGCTGCTGCGCCGGACCGAGGTGGACCTGATTTTGCTGGACTTCAACCTGCCCGACATCCACGGGCTCGACCTGTGCCGGGCGCTGCGCGCCGCGGGCCACGGCACGGATGTGCTCGCCGTCACGTCGGCCCGTGATCTGGAGATGGTGCGCGCGGCCGTCTCCTTGGGAGTGACGCAATACCTGTTGAAGCCGTTCACCTTCGCGGTGTTCCGCGACAAGCTCGAACGCTACGCCGACTATCGCGTGCAGCGCGGCGAGGTGGCAGCGCAGCACCAGGTGGACCGCATGCTCGCCGCGCTGCGCGGGCCCACCTCCGACACGCTGCCGAAAGGCCTTGGCACGGAAACGCTTGACGCGATCGTCGAGGCGCTGCGCGCCGAGCCGGGCCAGTCGGCAGCCGAAATCGCTTCGCGCACCGGCACTTCGCGCGTCACCGCACGCCGCTATCTGGAGCACCTCGTCGAAACCGGCCGCGCCACCCGCGCATCACGCCACGGCGGCGCGGGCCGCCCCGAGGTCGAATATCGCCCCGTCCTCAGCGGCCGGTAACCCTCCCTCTCCCCGTTCCCTCTTCGCATCGATCATGGACTTACGTCCGTGCTCGACGGGAAGGAGAGGGGGCTGTCGTCAGTGGACGGTGACGACTGGCTTCTCGGTGGCGTCGTCGAGGTCGATGCCCATTTCGGCGGCGATCTTCAGCGCCTCCTCGACCAGTGTTTCCACGATGAGCGCCTCCGGCACGGTCTTGATGACCTGACCCTTGACGAAGATCTGGCCCTTGCCGTTGCCCGACGCCACGCCGAGGTCGGCCTCGCGCGCCTCGCCCGGTCCATTCACGACACAGCCCATCACGGCCACCCGCAGCGGGGCCGGGAACCCGTCGAGGGCCGCGGTCACCTGCTCGGCCAGCGTGTAGACGTCGACCTGCGCGCGACCGCAGGACGGGCACGACACGATCTCCAGGCCGCGCTCCTTGAGCCCCAACGACTCCAGGATGGCGTTGCCCACCTTGATCTCCTCGACCGGCGGGGCCGACAGCGACACCCGGATGGTGTCTCCAATGCCTTCCGCGAGCAACGCTCCAAAAGCGACAGATGATTTGACGGTACCCTGAAAGGCCGGCCCTGCCTCGGTGACGCCCAGGTGCAATGGGTAGTCGCACTGCTCCGCGAGCTGGCGATAGGCCCGGATCATCACGACCGGGTCGTTGTGCTTCACGCTGATCTTGATGTCGCGGAAGCCGTGCTCCTCGAACAGCGAGCACTCCCACAGGGCCGACTCCACCAGAGCCTCCGCCGTTGGCCTGCCGTATTTCTCAAGCAGCCGCTTGTCCAGCGAGCCCGCGTTGACGCCGATCCGGATGGGCACGCCCGCGTCCGACGCGGCGCGGGCGATCTCCTTCACCTTGTCGTCGAACTGCTTGATGTTGCCCGGATTGACCCGCACCGCCGCGCAACCCGCGTCGATCGCGGCGAACACGTATTTCGGCTGGAAGTGGATGTCGGCGATCACCGGAATGGGTGATTTTTTCGCGATGGCGGGCAGCGCCTCGACGTCGTCGGCCGACGGCACCGCCACCCGCACGATCTGGCACCCGGACGTCGCCAGCTCGGCGATCTGCTGCAGGGTGGAGTTGACGTCGGCGGTGAGCGTGGTCGTCATGGACTGCACCGACACCGGGGCTCCGCCGCCCACCGGCACACTGCCCACCATGATCTGGCGGGACTTGCGCCGGGGCGCCAGCTGCGGGGCGGGCGCGGCCGGCATGCCAAGATTGATCGCGGTCACGGTCTCACTCTCATCGGGGACATCACCGGAAGATGGTGATCGGGTTGACGATGTCGGCGGTAACGGTTAGTAGTGTAAAGGCGCCGAAAATCAGGATCACCGTGTAGGTGAGCGGCATCAACTTGTAGTAGTCCACACGCCCCGGATCGGGCTTTCGCAACCGAGCGTAAATCCAGGAGCGAACCTTCTCAAACCATGCAATGGCGATATGCCCGCCGTCAAGGGGCAAAAGCGGCAGAAGGTTGAACAGGCCGACAAACATGTTCAGCGATCCCGCGATCATCCAGAAGCTCGGGTATTCCTCGGCCTCCACCAGCTCGCCCGACAACCGGCTCGCGCCGACCACGCTCAGCGGGCTCTCGGGGTCACGCTCGCCCCCGGTGATGGCGGTCCACAGACCGGGGATCTTCTCCGGAAACTTCTTGATCGACGTGAGCACGCCCTTGAACACCGTGCCCATGAGATCACCGGCGACCGGGATGGCCTCGAACGCGTTGTATTCGACCGTCGCGGGATAGGCCGGGTCGTGGCCCAGGCTCACACCGATCGCGGAGACCTTGACCAGCTTGCCGTCGACCGGCCGCTCCACGGTCGTCGGGCTCACCTGCACGACCACCTGCTGCCCGTCGCGCAGCACGGTGAACGGGGTCGGCTGGCCGGCCGGGAGCGCACGGATGACCGACACCATGTCCATATATTTGGTGATCGGTGTCGATCCCACGGCGAGCACCTTGTCGCCGGTCTGCAAGCCCGCCGCCTTGGCCGGACCGGCCGGATCGCTTGCGGTGCAACCCTTCTGCAGATCGGCGGGCTGCACGCAATCGATGACCCGGATGTAGGGGTCCTCGAAGTTAAGCGCCGGGTTGGCCATCGCCGACGTGGCCGCGACCCCCCAGAAGATCAGGAAGGCCAGGATGAAGTGCACGATCGAGCCTGCGGCCAGCACGATGGTCCGCTTCCACACCGGATGGCGCCACATCGCCTTCTCATCGGACGCGTCCTCGTCCTGCGGCGTCATGCCGACGATCTTCACGAACCCGCCCAGCGGGATGCCCTTCACCCCATATTCGGTCTCGCCCCGCCTGAACGACCACAGGGTCGGGCCGAACCCCACGAAATAGCGGGTGACCTTCATGCCGAAGGCCTTGGCCGTGCCCATGTGACCCGCCTCGTGCAGGGACACCGAGATCAGGATGCCCAGCGCTCCCGCGATGAGACCGAGGATGTAGGCCATCAGTCGCCCTTCTGCTCAATCAGCTCGTGTGCCCGGCGGCGCGCCCATGATTCGGCCGCGAGCACATCTTCGACCGTACCCGGTTCGCCAAAGCCGGGTTCGGCGGACAGGATCTCCGCGACAGTGTCGACGATCGCCAAGAATGGCAGCCGTCCCTGAGCGAAAGCTGAGACACACTCCTCATTGGCCGCATTGAAGATCGCGGGCTGGCAGCCGCCCGCGCGCCCGGCGCTCTTGGCCAGCTCGACGGCCGGAAACGCCTCGTTGTCCAGCGGCCGCAACTCCCAGTTGTGGGCAAGCGTCCAGTCCACCGCCGGCGCGGCATCGGGCACGCGATCGGGCCAGCCCAGCGCGAGCGCGATGGGCAGGCGCATGTCGGGCGGGCTTGCCTGGGCCATCGTGGACCCGTCGACGAACTCGACCAGCGAGTGCAGCACGGACTGCGGGTGCACCATGACCTCTATGTCGTCGTAGGACACGCCGAACAGCTCGTGCGCCTCGATCACCTCCAGCGCCTTGTTGACCAGCGTCGCCGAGTTGATCGTGACCACCGGGCCCATGTCCCACGTGGGGTGCTTGAGCGCCTCCTCGACCGTCACATTCGCGAGTTCCTCACGGCGGCGGCCCCGGAACGCGCCCCCACTCGCGGTCAGAACCAATCGGCGGACCTCTTTCGGGGCACCGGATAGAAGGCACTGGAAGAGGGCGGAGTGCTCGCTGTCGACCGGCGTGATCTGGCCCGCCTTGGCTACCCGGCGCACCAGCGGGCCACCGGCCACGAGCGACTCCTTGTTGGCCAGCGCGAGCCGACGGCCCGCGCGCAGCGCGGCCAGCGTGGGCGCGAGGCCCAGCGACCCGACGACCCCGTTGAGCACGACATCGCACGGCCACTCGGCGAGCTCGGTCATGGCCTGCGGCCCCGCGAGGATCTTGGGGATGCGGAACTCGCCCGTGGCGTAGCCCCGCTTGGCCGCCTCGGCGTAGAACGCCAGCTGGAGATCCTGCGCGGTGCTCGCCCTGGCCACGCCGACGGCCTCGACGCCCAGCTCCAGGGCCTGCGCGGCGAGCAGCTCCACGTTGCCGCCACCCGCGCCGAGCGCGACCAGCCGGAAGCGGTCGGGGTTGCGGCGCACGATATCGATCGCCTGCGTGCCGATTGAACCAGTCGAGCCGAGAAGAACTATGTGCGCCACGCGCCTATTGTCTGTCATTCCTGCTCCCGCTAAAGCAAGTCCGCAGGCTGGCCACCCCAGACGTCGAACCGGAGCTTCGCGCTCACAGCCGCCCCGCCTACAGGGTGGGCGGCCGAGAATGGGCGCCGCCTTCCCTCCCGATCTTGACCACTTCGCGGATCAGAGATCGCTCAGTCCAGACGCCACCGGGCGGCCGCGACCTATTCCGGTGCGAGGAATTCGGGATGGCTGACCAGGAATTGCGAGATCGTCTCGTCGCGCACCGAATGGAACAGCTGCAACGACTCCGGGCTAAGGGTCTCGAACGCCACACCGTTGATCTCCGCAGAGGTGAAGTTGCCGGCATTCGTGCGGATCATGACGAGGTCCTCGGGCCGGATGTCCTTGAGGGTGAACACGAAATCGACGAGCTTCTTGCCGGGGTGGTCGAGGACCATCGCCTTGCCACCGGCGGCGATCACCTTGTTGAGCCGGTTGAGGTCGGTGACCACGCCCTTGCTCATCGCCTTCTTGATCATCGCCTTGATCAGCTTCTGCTGGTTCTTCTGCCGGTCGTAGTCGCCGTTGTCCAGGCCCTTGCGGATGCGCGAATAGTCAAGGGCCAGCTCGGGTGAGAAGTGACGGCAGCCCACCTCGTGCACCAACCGCTTGCCGCCCGGCGGGATGCCGTGCACCTTGTCGGCGGCCTCCTCATACCACGTCGGCACGATGTTGCCCTGCTTGTCCAGCGCCAGGTGGATAGACGTGGCGCGCTGATCCACGCACAGCTCCACGCCGCCGAGCTCCTCCAGCACGCCCTTGAACCCGTCGAAGTCGATCAGCATGGCGCCGTGGAATTTGATCCCGGTCAGCCTGAACACCGTCTTGGACAGCAGGTCGACACCGGCGGAGCGCCGCACAACCTCCGGATCCAGTTTTTTGGCCTTCGCGATCTCATCGGCCTTCACACCGCGATAGCCGTAGCCGAACGCCGCGTTGATCTTCTCGGTGCTCCCGTTGTATCCATACGCACGCTCGGCAGGGATGGCGACCCTGGTGTCGCGCGGGATGGACAGCAGATAGGCCTGATCGTGGGACTTGGGGATGTGCATCACCACGATCGTGTCCGACAGCACGCCCTCGCGGTGCCCCGGCCCGGTGTAGCTGGGCTCCACGTCGATGCCGACCAGCAGCAGGTTGATCGCGCCGTCGATGTTGTTGCCGGCAAACGCCTCCGACTTGTCATCGATCATGTTGCTGGTCGTGATGCTGTCGTCCAGCTTGGCCGAGGCCATTCTGAGCGTGACCAGCGCGCCCCCGCCGACCATCATCAGCAGGGCGCCCAGGATCACCGTGAGCTTGGCCCACGCCGGGTCCTTCGGGCGCGTGCGCTTCTGCTTCTTCGCGCTCTTCGGGCCTTTGGCATTTCTTGGGCCCTTCGCGCTCTTGGAGGTCTTGGCTGGCGTCGTGTCCTCGAGCCGTTTTCTGCTGGACCTGGACACGCTTTCTCCGTTCTGCGTCGGGGCGGCTGTCTGGCGGGCCGGCCCGTGGGGGCGGGCGGCCGGCGAGGGTGGGCGCAAACTCACTGTACCCGTCTACGCTGGGGCCGCCTCCCTCGTAGAGGTATCGCCATCAGGACTCCGAACAGGAATCCGATGATATGCGCCAAATATGCGACCGATCCCGCTTCGACCGCATAGCCCGATGAGTATATCCACTGCAGCACAAACCACACGCCCAGCACAAGCCATGCGGGCAGCGGCAGCGGGATGATGATGACGAGGCTCCACACACGAGCCCACGGGAACAGCACGAGGTAGGCACCGAGCACACCGGACACCGCGCCGGACGCGCCGATCAAGGGTGCGTTGAGCGTCGGGTCGGACAGCGCGAACGCATATGCCGCAACATAACCCGCAGCAGCGTAGAACAGCAGGAAGCGCACGTGCCCGAGGCGGTCCTCGACATTGTTGCCAAAGATCCACAGGAACAGCATGTTGCCCAGCAGATGCAGCCACCCGGCGTGCAGGAACATCGAAAACAGCACGGACAGCGCGACCTGCTTGTCGTATGACGGCGGGCCGAACCCGCACGTCTGCGTGGGCACCACCTGCAGCGGCTCGTTGCGCATGAGCTCCAGCGGGATGGCACCCCACTCGTAGAGAAACGCGTTGAGCTCGCACACGTTGGCCGCGGGCGTGGTGAGGAACGAGATCACGTTGGCCACGATCAGCGAGAGCGTGACCACCGGAAACCGGCGCACCGGGTTGACGTCGTGCACAGGTAGCACCACGCGGTAACTCTATGCTCGCGCCAAAGCAACTCGCGAGACATCGCCACCCTTTTATGCCGCCACCCTCCCTTGCGATCTTGAAACGGGAAAGGCGTGTTTTCAAGATCGCGGCGGGAAAACAGCGGCGGCGATGCGAGAAGTCCGGGCTCAGTGAGCGGGCAGGTCCTGAAGAATCGCTTGGGCGGCGTTGTGACCCGCTGCCCCGATTACCGATCCGGCCGGGTGGCAGCCCGCCGAACCCGCGTAGAGCCCGGCGAGCCCGGTGAAGTAGGGCATCCGGTCGTTGAAGCTCACGGTGTTGTCGACGTGATGGATGTGCCCGCCGGTGATGCCGAAGTGCGACTCGATGCCCTGCGGCGTCAGCGTGAAGGAATCCGCGACCAACGAGGACGTGCCGGGCGCGTAATAGTCGCAAATGGACAGCAGCTTGTCCACATAGGACCCGAGCTCGACCCCATAGGGGACGGACTGCACGAACAGCGCGCTGGAGTGGTGACCCGCGGCATCGGACAGGGACGGATCGACGGTGGTGTGCAGGTACCACTCTATCGTCGGCTCGTCGGGCAGCTCCCCCGCCTGGACCTGGGCCCACATCCGGCGCAGGCGGGCCAGCGGCTGGTCCCCGTCGGAGCCGGGCAGCAGGTGGATGGTCGAGCCGAACACCTGTCCGGGCGGGTCGCAGGTGAAGCGCGGCAACCCGGACAGGGCGAGGTTCACCTTGAGCGTGGTGCCGGTGCGCTGCCGCGCCAGCATGTGCGAACGCAGCGGGGCCGGGAACGCGTCTCCCGCGAGGCGGATCAGCTCGTAGGGGTCGCACGCCCCGAGCACGGCCTTCGCGTCGATCTCCTCCCCGGAGTCCAGCACGACTCCCGTCACCACACCATCCGATGTGGACAGACCGGCGACGCGCGCCGACGTGCGTATGACCCCGCCCAGCGAACGGAATTTGTCGGCGAGCATGCGCGACACCGTCCCCATCCCGCCGCGCGTGATCATCCAGGTGCCGTCGGCGCCCGGCAGCCGGCACATGTTGTGCACCAGGAAGTTGTGGCCCGTGCCGGGGTCGTCGGGACCGGCGTTGATGCCCGACAAGCCGTCGGTCACCGCGTACATGGAAATAAGCAGTTCTGATTCGAAATCGAACCGCTTGAGGTAATCCAGCACGCTGCCGCGCACGAGATCGACGAACGTCTGCCGGAGGGAAGGCCGGATGTAGCGCTCGGCCGTCTCCTCCACCGAACCGGGATTGGCCAGCCAGGCCGGCGCGAGATCCTCGCGCAACTGGGCCAGCTCCGCCTGCATGGCATCGTCGGCCCTGCGATCGGCATCGGAGTAGATGCCGTTGTCGATCCGTTGCGAGCCGCGCAGCAAATAGCGAGACGTGGACGTCGGCAGGAAGTAGTGCGGGTCGCGGCGTACCACCGGAATCTCGACCTCAAGCAGGCGCATCAGCTCCGGCGGCATCAGGCCCAGCAGATAGGACCCCGTCGACTGCTGCAGCTCGGGCACCCTCGGGAAGGGCCGCTCGGTGCGGGTCGCGCCGCCGATCACGGTGGCCGCCTCCAGCATCGTCACGCGCAGCCCGGCCCGCGCCAGCAGGATGCCGCTGACCAGGCCGTTGTGCCCGGTACCAATGATCACAACATCAGGGGTCATACCGACGCAGCCTACTCGTTTCTACTGACCAACGACTCAGCTCAGCCGCCGGCGTCTGGACTGAGCGATCTTTGATCCACGAAGTGGTCAAGATCGGAAGGGAAGATGCCGGCCAAAAGGCTGAGCTGCCGGCGAGTCGCTTTAGCGCGAGCGAAGATCTGCGGTCATGTCGGCCAGCTCGGACTCGAACAGCGCCGTCGCGTCGGTGAGCGCCCAGTTCAGATGGCCGAACGCCTCAGCCATGATCACACCGTAGAGCCGCGTCCACCCCTTGAGGAACAGCGCCGTCACGCTCGGCGGGAGATCCTCGTGGGCCGGGAGGTCCACGAGGACGTCGGGCAGCCGCCCCTGCCGGTAGAGCTCGACCATCAGATCGGTGAAGATCCGGCCGAACCGATGCCCCGCATCCTGCAGCGAGTTGCATCCGTCGATGAACTGGTTCACACCGGGCAGCGGCGGCCCAAACATCAGGGCGGTCTCGGCCGGGTGGGCCAAGACCCAGCGCCGAAACTCCCGCGCCATGGCATGCAGCTTTTCGATAACCCCATCCGGTACCGCGTCGCGCACCGCTTCGCACGCGATGCGCAGCTCCGTGTAGAGGTCGGTGCACAGATCCAGGACGAGCGCGTCGAGGCTGGCGTAGTAGCGGTAGAGCGCCGGCGCGGTCATGCCCATGTCACGGGCGATCGCGCGCAGCGAGATGCTGCTGGGACCGCCCGCGACCAGGTGCTGCCGCGCGACCGCCTTGATTTCGGCGAGCGTGGCCTCGCGGCGACGCTGTGACCTATCCGACACAAGCTTCCTTCGCGTTAACGGTGTTCACTAATCTAACCAGTGTTAGCTCAGCCAGCTTACTTTGCTTGGGGGACTTTATGTTAGGGCGTGCCGTGGTGCGGTTCCGGTGGCTCGTGCTGGTGTTGACGCTCGGTGTCGTGGCGATCGGCGCGACCTGGGGCGGTGGCGTGTTCAACGACCTGATCAGCGGCGGCTTCGACGATCCCGGCAGCCAGTCGAGCCGCGCCCGCGAGGCGATCACCGCGCAGGTGGGCCCGCAGGAGGTCGACATCGTCGCCGTCTACACCGCCCCCGATCCCGCGCTCGCGGCCCAGGCCGTGGCCGCGCGCCTGGAGGGGCGGGCCGAGGTCGCGACCGTCCAGAGTGGACCACCGTCGCACGACGGCCGCTCGGTCTACCTGGCGATCCAGCTGCGCGACGGTGCCGAAGACGCCAAACTGGCCGACCTCGAAGCGATCCGGCCCTTGCTCGCGGCCGACCCACCGGCCACGACCCAGATCGGCGGGCTCATGCCGTTCCTCGACGACGCGAACAAGCAGATCAGCGAGGACATCACCAAGGCCGAGCTGATCAGCCTGCCGATCCTGCTGATCCTGCTCATCTTCATCTTCCGGGGCGTTGTCGCGGCACTGACGCCCCTGCTGGTCGGCATTTTGGCGGTGCTCGGCGCGTTCACCACGGTGCGGCTGCTCGCGCAGGTGACCGACGTGTCGGTGTTCGCCATCAACATCATCACGATGCTGGGCCTGGGCATGGCCATCGACTATTCGCTGTTCATCGTGTCGCGGTTCCGGGAGGAGCTGGCCAATGGACTGTCCACATCGGACGCTGTGGTGGCGTCGCTGGCCCGTGCCGGGCGGACGGTGCTTGTGTCGGGGCTTACCGTCGCGCTCGCACTGGCGAGCCTGCTCGTGTTCCCCATGGACTTCCTCAAGTCGATGGCGTGGGGCGGCATGTCGGCCGTGCTCGTGGCGATGGTGGCCGCGCTCACCGCGCTGCCGGCGCTGCTGGCTGTGCTCGGGCCCCGGGTCAACTCGCTGCGCGTGCGGCTGCCTCGGGCCGCGCGGCCGGTCGAGGTGCACGCGCTGTCCGGTGTCCAGTCCAATCAGGACAGTGGCGGGTGGGCGAAACTGGCCCGCAGCGTGATGCGCCGCCCCGTGATTTACGCGGTCGGCGTCACCGCGCTGCTGCTCGCGCTCGCGACCCCGTTCCTGCGCCTCGAGCTTGGCGGGTTCGACGAGCGCGTGCTCCCCGACGGCACGGAGTCGCGTGAGGTCAGCGAGCGGCTGGTCAAGGACTTCCCGGGCGGGGGCTATCCGATCACCGTGCTGGTGAACGGGCCCGTGGGCGACCTACCTCAGCGCATCGACGGGCTCGACGGCGCCACGGGTGTGCGGGTCACCGCGCAGCGCGGTGACGCGACCCTGCTCTGGGTGAGCTATGCGGGCGAGGCGACGGGCGAGGCTGCGCGGGAACTTGTGGGCGACATCCGGTCGCTGGAGGCTCCGGCCGGTACCCAGATGATGGTTGGCGGAAGGTCGGCGGCGGACGTCGATCAGATCCAGGCCTTTGGCGACCGCCTGCCATGGATGCTCCTGCTCATCGCGGCCAGCACGTTCGTGCTGCTGTTCCTCGCGTTCGGCTCGGTGGTGCTGCCGCTCAAAGCGATCCTGATGAACGTCATCTCGATCGGTGCGTCGTTCGGCGTCGTGGTGTGGGTGTTCCAGGACGGGCACCTCGCCGACTGGCTGGGGGTGACGGTCACCGGGTTCCTGGAGCCCTCCAACCTGGTGCTGATGCTCGCGATCCTGTTCGGGCTCGCGACCGACTACGAGGTGTTCCTGCTGTCCCGGGTGCGTGAAGAGTGGGATGCCAAGCGCGACAACACCCACGCCGTGGCGCTTGGCCTGCAGCGCACGGGCGGGATCATCACGGCGGCCGCGCTGCTGCTCATCATCGTGGTGGCCGGATTCGCCACGGGTGGCACCGCGACCATCAAGCTGCTGGGCGTGGGCACGGTCGTGGCCATCGCGGTCGACGCGGCGCTGGTGCGCACGCTTCTGGTGCCCGCGACCATGCGCCTGCTTGGCAAGTGGAACTGGTGGGCGCCAAGGCCGCTCGCCTGGACATATCAACGATTTGGCATCCGCGAGTCATAGAAAGTTCACTACTACCTCCAGCCCATCGGTTAACATCCCTCGATATATCGATGGGCATGGAGGTTCACTGTGGAACGTCGAGATCTTTTCCGGGCGGGCGTCGTCGGCGCGGGTGCGGTCGCCTTCTCCGGAGCCCTGTGGAGGGGCGCGTTCGGCGGGCCCGCGCAGGTCAGCGCGAGCCCGTACGGCCCGCTGCAACCCGCCGACGGCAACGGCATCCAGCTGCCGGCGGGCTTCACCTCGCGGGTGATCGCGCGGTCCGGGCAGCGGGTCAGCGGCACGTCATACAGCTGGCACTGGGCGCCCGACGGCGGCGCGTGCTTCGCCAACGGCAGCGGATGGATCTATGTGTCCAACTCCGAAATCCCGCTGTTCGGCGGGGCATCCGCCATCCGATTCGCGGCCGACGGCGCGATCCAATCGGCGTACCGAATCCTCTCCAACAGCAACCTCAATTGCGCGGGCGGCGCCACGCCATGGAACACCTGGCTGTCGTGCGAGGAGATCGAGCTAGGCCGGGTCATGGAGACCGACCCGTGGGGTGTGCAGTCGGCCCGCGAGCGCACGCGCATGGGGCGGTTCAAGCACGAGGCGGCCGCGTGCGATCCCGTGCAGCGCGTGGTCTACATGACCGAGGACGAGGGCGACGGCTGCTTCTACCGGTTCGTTCCGGACGTGTGGGGCGACCTCAACACCGGGCAACTGCAGGTGCTGTGCGCGCCGGCCGATCTGGAGTCGGGCCCGGTGACGTGGCAGAACATCCCCGACCGCGACGGCTTCCCGGTCGCGACGCGCGAACAGGTCGCGGCGGCGAAGCATTTCGACGGCGGGGAGGGCTGCTGGTACGACAACGGCATCGTCTACTTCACCACGAAGGGCGACAACCGGGTCTGGTCCTACAACACGGCAGCGTCCACTTTGGATCTCGCGTACAACGGCGGCGGCGACCTGTCGGGCGTGGACAACATCACCGGCTCGCGGTCCGGTGACCTGTTCGTCGCCGAGGACGGCGGCAACATGGAGATCTGCGTGATCACGCCGTCCGGCGAGGTCGCGCCGTTCTTGCGGATCCTCAACCAGGGCTCGTCCGAGATCACCGGGCCGGCGTTCAACCCGGCGGGCAACCGGCTGTATTTCTCGTCCCAGCGGGGGACGGCGGGCCAGGCGTGGGGCGGGATCACGTACGAGGTGACGGGTCCATTCAGGAGTTGACATGATCGTCAACGCGCTCATAGGATCTTGAAACGTCTCACGCGCGTGTGAGGAGCAGGCCTTGCTGGACCGACGAGATTTCCACCGCCTCACCGTTGGCACGGCAGCGGGCGCAATCGTGCCCCTGTCTGCTCCCACCGCGGCACATGCCACAGGCACGCTTGAGGTCATCGAGACCGACACCGATATCACCGTCGACAATGGACCCGTCCGGCTCACGGTGAGCAAGACACAGCCGGCGCGCGCGACGTCCATCATCTTCGAAGGTCAAAACCTGGTCGGCAACGGCGGGCGCGGCGTATACGACATGAACAACGTCCGCGAGGGCGGCGCGCTGCCGTTGCCGCCCGTGCAGAACACCCACGAGATCCGGCGTGGCGACGACTTCGTCGACATCGTGTTCCGGTTCAGCCCGAGCAACGACTCGCCGTTCCGGCTGGAGCGGCACCACATCATCCGGGCAGGTGAGCCCGGCATCCACCTCGCGACGGTGTTCGACCATCCGGCTCAGCTGCACGGGTTCCGCTCCGATCAGCACCGTTACGTGTTCTACGCCAACCGGGAGCTGTTCACCCACGCGTGGGTCGAGGAGGACGCGATCGGCGAGCCGTGGCGGGCCGGCGCGGCGCGGATGCCCACGCCGAGCGAGCTCGGACGCGGGCCGATGGTCATGGACGCCACGCACGACCTCGACGGGGTGGGCTCGGCCTATCCGCGCCGCTACTACACCAAGTACGACTGGGCCGTGTACATGAAAGACCATGTGCTGCACGGGCTTTACGGCAATGGGTATGGAGTGTGGGCGGTCCTGCCCAATCGGGAGGCGTTCTGCGGCGGGCCGGTGCGGCAGGATCTCACGCTGCACCAGACCTCGTCCATGCCCGTGTTGCTGGTCGAACCGCAGGCCACGCACTACGGTTCGCCCCCGGTGCAGGTGGCGGCCGGGCAGGCATGGTCGAAGACGTACGGGCCGTACTTCTTGTATTTCAGTCGTGGGGATGACGTCGCACAGATGCGTGCCGAGGCCATGCAGTACGCGGCGTGCGACGCACATGCGGACTTCTACGACCGGCTTGGCCTGGCCGGGTGGGCCACGTCGCGGGAACGGTCCAATGTGGTCGGTCGGGTGCGGATACCGGACGCGGCTCACATGGCCGGTGCGGTGGCGGTGTTGTCCGACAACGGGCTCGATTTCCAGCGCGCGGCGCTCGGCTACTCGTACTGGGCCGACGTCAATCCCGCGGGCCACTTCGCCATCCGGAATGTGCGCCCCGGGCGGTACCGGCTGACTATCTATCGGCCCGGAGTCTGGGGCGAGCACATCCGAGACGACGTGGTGGTCGAGGCGAATGGCACGACCCGCCTGCCCGACGTGCGGTGGGAGCCGGTGCGCAACGGGCGGACCGTGTTCCAGATCGGCACGCCGAACCGGATCTCGGCGGAGTTCCGGCGAGGATCTCAGTTCCGCCAGTGGGGCACCGAGCGGTTCTTCCACGGGGACTTTCCGGACGGTGTGGTCTTCACGGTGGGCCAGAGCACCGCACAGGACTGGAACTATTTGCAGTTCCAACGGGTGGCTCCCGTGTCACCGGCCTTTCTGCCTGCGGCCCCGACGACGGGTGTGTGGCTGTTCGACTTCGGTAGCGCGTCACGCCCGGTCGCGGACGGTTACACGCGCGTGGCCAACACGACGCTGTACTCCACCGCGCTCGGCTACGGTTTGGACCGCGCCGTCGATTCGCGCGACCGGGGCGCGCCCGACGACATTCGGCGCGACTTCACCGTCGGCAACGGATACACCTTCCAGGTCGACGTGCCCAACGGGGAGTACCACGTCACCGTGATCTCCGGCGATCACATCGCCGGCAACAACACGGATCTGACTGTCCAGGACGTGCCGCAGGGCCGGCTCACGTCGGCCACGGGCGAGTACGCCATCCACGAGATGGTGACACGGGTCGACGATGGACGGCTGCGACTGCGCTTCGCCCAGGACGGGCGGGTCAACGCCGTCGAGGTGATGTCGACGGACGTGCCGGTTTCTGCCCTGTCGGCCCTGTCCGTGCGGGGATTCGCGCTCGAACCGGCGTTCCGGCGGCGGCAGACGGAATACACATTGGACCTTCCGCACGACGTCACGTCGCTCACCCTGACCGCTGCCTCGGTCGACAACGCACCGATCACCATTGATGGGGCTCCCGTGGCGAGCGATCAACCACACACCGTGCAGCTCACCCGGCGGCACCAGCCGATCGAGATCGTGGTGAGCCACCCTTCGGCCGCGCCTTTTGTGTGCCGGGTTCTCGCGGTGCGCCAGGAGGCGCCGTGGCGCATCCGGTTCGACCTCGACCAGGCCCCGCTGCCCGGGCAGAGCGCCACCCTGACGGTCGGATTGGCCGCGTGGTCGCTGGACACCGCCCGCTCGGTCCCGGCCCAGCCCAGCAACCTGACCATCCGCGTCAACGAGCACACTGCCCTGGTCTGGACGTTCCAGCCTGACGACGCGCGTGGAGCGACGTATCGCAGCGGCTGCGGCGGACGGTTCTATCGCAGGGAGTTCACGTTCGACGCGTCGGCGCTCCGGCTCACCGGCAACGAAATCACCCTGAGGATCAACGAAAACACGCCGGCCGGACTGGGCAACAACACGGCCGCCTACGATGCCATCCGACTGGAGATCAACTAAACTCATTCGGATGCTTCCCGTCATCGGGCTCGGGATACTGGTGCCGGCCGCGCACAAGGCGCGCGCGGCCAGCACCAGGCTCTTCGTCAGAAGTTACCGGTGTACAGCAGCCGGTTGGGTGAACCCGAACCGGGTGACTTGACCACGCCGGTCGTCGCGTTGCTCACGATCGCCGAGGCGACCGCCGCCGGCGACGCACCCGGGTTCGCCTGCAGATACAGCGCGGCGGCCCCGGCCACGTGGGGCGTGGACATGGACGTGCCGCTGATGGTGTTGGTGGACGAGTCGTTGGTCATCCACGCCGACGTGATGTTGAAGCCCGGCGCGAAGATGTCCACGCACGAACCGCGGTTGCCCCACGACGGCTTGGTGTCGGTGTTGTTGGTGATGGACACGGTGATCGCCGCGGGCACGCGCGCCGGGGATTTGTTGCACGCGTTCTCCGCGATGAGGCCCAGGATGCCGTTGCCCGCCGCGATCGCGTAGGTGACGCCATCGGCGATGGACCGCTGCACGGCCTCGTCGAGCACCGCGTCGGCGCTGCCGCCCAGACTCATGTTGGCCACGGCCGGTGCGCCCGCCGCGTGGTCGGCCGTCACCCAGTCGATGCCCGCGACGACCTGTGCGGTGGTGCCGCTGCCCTCACAGCTCAGCACGCGCACCGCGACCAGCGTGACCGCTTTGGCGACACCGTATGTGGTGCCGCCGACGGTACCGGCGACATGCGTGCCGTGGCCGTTGCAGTCGTCGGCCGTCCCGCCGTCGATGGCGTCGAAGCCGTGCACGGCCCGGCCGCCGAACTCGCTGTGCGAGACCCGGATGCCGGTGTCGATGACATACGCCTTTACTCCGGCGCCCGTGCGGTTGTAGTTGTAGGTGTTGTTCAGCGGCAGGTTGCGCTGATCGATCCGGTCGATGCCCCACGTCGCGGGCGACTGCGAGGCCTGCACGCGGTGAATCAGGTTGCGCTGCACGAAGGCCACGCCCTCACTGCCCGCGACGCGCTGCGCCGCAAGGTCCGAGCCGCGGAACAGCAACGCCTTGACACTGCGGAAGGTCCGCGCGACCGTGGCGCCGTTCCGGTCGGCCACGCCCGTGTTCACCTGCGACTTGAACACGGCGATGAACTCGCCCGGCACGGATTCGCCTTGCACCCCAAGGATTTCGCCCAGCGGTGCGGCTGTCGCCGCCGACGGTGCGGTGAACGCGCCCACGAGCGCGGCCGCCATTCCGACGGATACGGCAACGGATTTGATACGACCCACTGACTGTTCCTCCCCTCAATGGATATTGAAGAGGAACATATCGGAAGATATGACTAACCGCTACCTTTGCGGCGCGGGCTCCGACCGTATCTCGTGACCGACACTCGTGAGGCACCGTCCACTCGCGAGATCCCACTTCCAGCCGTGCAGCTGACAGGTCAGTGTGCCGCCGTCGACAATCCCGAACCGGGTCAGATCGGCCTTCAGATGCGCGCAGCGGCGCTGGAACTTCCAGCCACCCATCACGATGTCCTCGGCGTCCGGGCGCTGCGACTCGTACCAACCCTCGGCATATTGCAGGCGCTCCTCGGACAGGCACTTGAAGAACGCGTACACAAACTCGTTGTATTGCCCGATCCTGGCCGCGGAGAACCGGCACGACAAAAACAACGAGTTGACCCAGTCGCCCTCCCCGACATAGAGCAAATGCTCAATCAGCCGCCGCTGCGTCTTGAATCGATAGCGCACCTTCTCATCGGCCGCATGCCGCACTTCCTTGCCCGGGAAGTCCACCAGAATCGACTCGACCACCTCGCCACCCGGATCGGTGAGGTCGAATCGCACCGGCCCGCCCACGCCCTTGGCCAGGTACACCGACTCGTCCAGCAGCGGCTCGATCTGCGCCTTCATGCCCGCCAGCACATCGATCTCCGGGTGCGCCCACGACGCCTTCTCCCGCTCGATCACCGCGCGCTGGCGCTCCCGATAGGCCTTCAGATGCGACTCCTTGTTGGCGAAAAACGCCTCCAGATCAGTCGGATGCGCCGTCTCACACGAGTCCGCCGTCAAAGTCGCCACACTCCCGGGCAACAGCACGACACCATTGCTCCCCGGATATTCCTTCACGAACTCCGACTGATCCGGAAAGATGTTCCCCTCTTCCCCGAAAATGTCGTTGAACCGCCACAGTTCCTCATCCAGGAAACACGGCGGCCCCGCGATCGGAAACACCCAACTGGCCTTGAGATCGTCGATATATCTAAAGGTGCGGTCAAACTGCCGGTCCCGCTTCTGCTTCCCGAAAGCCGTCTTCGCCGCCTCGGGCAATTCATAGACCATCGGGTACCAGATGGCGCCCGAAAACTGCAGCAGGTGCGCGTGCACGTGCCCCAACTCGGCAAACCGCGACAGGTCGGCCGGCCGCGCATCGTTCTGGTTCAACAGCCGCACGCCGTCGTACTCCACCCACAGCGACGAGTCCCCGATCGGCCCGTCCGTGGGCGAGACGAGCGCCTGGATCATCACCTTCAGCCCGCCGTCGAGCTCGTGCACCTCGTCGCTCAGGGTCTTCAGGAACCGCGTGAACCCCACATCCCGCAGCTCGTCTTCCAGCTGTGACGTCGGATACTCAGGCAGCAACACCGTCGCGCGCTTGTTCACGAACCGCTTCAAGTGCTCGGCGTCAAAATGATCTCGGTGCAAATGCGAGACATACAGATAGTCGCAGTCCCCCAGCGCCTCCCAGTCCAGCTGCGAATTATCCGGGAACGGAAACCACGACGCGAAGTACGCGGGGTTGACCCACGGATCACACAGAATGGACCCTGCGGGGGTGTCGATGCGCATGCTGGCGTGACCGGTACCCGTAATTCGCACTGCTCTACGCTACCCAAAGGAAACACGCACCCGGAAAGGACCTCCAGTGGCATCGGAAGAACCGGTCACGTCGCCTGACCAGCACAAACCCACACCGATCAAGCTGTACCGCATCGCAGGCGTCGTCATCATCGTCTCGCTGCTGCTCATGCTGTTCGGCAACAACGAGGTGAACACCGGCGCACCCTGGCTCATCGGCACCGCCGCGCTCATCGCCATCGTCATGATCGTGGACGCCGTCCAACGCCGCAACGGCCTCAAAGACTGACCCCAGGGGGCCTCGCCCTCTCATGCCCCCGCTGCCAAGTTCATTTTCGAACGGGGCCACCGCAACATCGTTTGGGGTGGAGCAGCCAGCCGGCGTCACCGTCGGCCCCGCCGCTGTGTGGTTCTCGGGAAAGACTGGCGGGTGGTCCGGCAGGCAGGCCACGGTGGCCAGCCGGGGAGCAGGTGCCAAGTGCCCCCCAGGCGGCCGGCAAAAGGGCGGCTGTCATCGCGGCCCACCACGCGTGGCTTCATCTAGCCGAGCGCCCGCCTCCGGCGCAGGACGAGCAGGGTCACGGCACCGCCTGCGGCCACGGCAAGGGCCCCCGCACCCAGCATGTTCAGGCCCTGACTGCCACCGCCACCTGTGCGCGGCGCACCCGTGGGAACGGTGGGCTGCCCGCAGACGAGCCAGTGGCTGATCGTCGGCTGCTGCCCGCCCTCGTTATTGGGTGCCCGCATGCCCTCGATGCTCGTCGGGCCAACAAACGGTCCATCGTAGACATTCGTGTTCGGGCCACCCTTGACGGCGACTCCGGTGGCGGTAAAGCCAGCGTTGATGGTCACGTCCAGGAAGAGTCCGTCGTCCGAGACATCGCCCGAGCCGGCCGCATTGCTCGCATCGCCGACTCCCTCCAGAATGACCGAACCCGCGAGGCCCGCCTGAGCGCAGTTGGCCACGTTTCCGCTGACTAGCCTAGGCGGCGGGGCTGGCGCCGCAGCCGCCACGCCGACCCCAAGAGCCAGCGACATCGCGCCGCCGCTCGCCAGCACCGCGGTCGCCGCCAGCGCGGCCCGCCGCATCGCGTGTTGCTTGCCCTGCTGCTCGGAATTGCTTGGTCGAGTATTCAATGGTTCCCCCGTATGCGATCCGAAGCGACACAAAGTGCCACCAACGAATTATCAGCACGAATAGCATAAAAGCAGATGATTTGGGCACCGAACACACTCAGTGACGTGTCGCCCGACGAAACCCATTCACATCAGTCGAGATATTCGGAGAGTCAGCCCGCAGGTCGACGCAAATGAGTGCACACAGAAACGCCACAGCACACCCGTGTCAGCCATCACCACAGCACCGAATCCGCG
Source organism: Allorhizocola rhizosphaerae (assembly GCF_003426775.1). Taxonomy (GTDB): domain Bacteria; phylum Actinomycetota; class Actinomycetes; order Mycobacteriales; family Micromonosporaceae; genus Allorhizocola; species Allorhizocola rhizosphaerae. The sequence goes on from NZ_QJUG01000039.1 coordinate 33,697, forward strand.
GGCAGAAGCCAACACAGCCAGCAGTCCAACACAGCCAGCGATTCAGGACAGCCAACGATTCAGCACAGGCAGCAGTCCAACACAGCCAGTAAGCCAAGACGGATAGCGCGGCATGGCGGATACAGACAGCGTCAGTAAGCCGGTCCGGGAAGTGCGCCGAAAAGGTACGCCGCAGCCACGCCCCCAGCTCTCGTCCCGACGGCGGCAGCCCACCCGCAGCTCACTAAAGCGTCGGGGGGATGTCCGTTTTGAGGACTAAAAACGCTCTTCCCTCGTCCTCAAACGGACATCCCCCGACGCCACCACCGTGCCAAGCCGAGGGTTTACCCCCAGCCGACGGGACGGTTCACCCCCACTCACCGAGCCCGCAAGATCTCCCGCACTTCCCGTATCGCCTGATCCACCTCAGCCTCGTAATACCCTCCCGGCACCAAATTGAGCCGCGACGGATCGAGCTCCGACTCGTTCATCCCACCACGCCCCGACAGCGCGCCGAGCACGTTGTCGAACAGCCGGTCGACCTGCCCCGGGTCGTATCCACTGCCGAACCGACGCAATTGGAACGTGCGCCGCAGCTGGTCGACCCGCTGGCTCTCGGCTCCGCCCGCCGGGGCGGACGGTGGTGCCGGCGGCGCGCCGTATCCCGGCCCGGATGTCACGGTGTTGAACGCGCCCGTCGTGGCCGCGTCGTAGCCGCGGCTCGGACCCGGGTCGCGATAGGGCGGCGAGGCCGGGGCCACCTGCCCGTAACCGCCCGAGCCGTAGGGGTCGTTGCGGATGGAGCGGATCTCGCCCGTGATGTCGGGCTGGCTCGGAGGCGGCGGTGACGGTGGGCCGAAGCCGGGGAACGATCCGCCGGGTGGCTCGGCCGGCGAGCCTAGCCCGGCGAAGCTGCCGGTCGCGTATTGGTCGCGTCGCGGGAGTTCGTCACGGCGCGGCATTTCCTCGCGTCGCGGCATTTCCTCGCGGCGCGGCATTTCCTCGCGGCGCGGCATTTCGTCACGGCGGGGCATTTCGTCACGGCGCGGCAGCGGTGGCGGCGCATCGAACGCCTGCTGGTCGTAGCGCGGAATGGTGCTGGTCTGCACGTTTGCGTTGGGCGTGCGCGTGGGCAGCGGCGGTGGCGGAGGGCCGCCCCGCTCCATCGGGCTGCTCATGGCCGCGCGCAGCTGGGCGCCGACGCCAGGCCCGGAGCTGCGCTCCTCCAGGTCGGCGAGCTGCCGCTCCACGCGGTCGAGGTGCAGGTCGACCTGCCACTCGTCGTAGCCACCGAAGCGCACCCGGAACACCACGTCGTGCACGTCTTGCGCGGTCACCGGCGGACCGAGCGGGGTGCCGTTGAGGGTCGCCTCCACCCGATCCAGGAAGACATCGACCTCGTCCACTTTGTATCCGCGGCGCACAGCACGCCTACGGAAGCGTTGCCCATGACTTGAGCTCATGCCACTCCTCCGCAAGCTCCGGAATCGCCGTTGGCCTTGGCATGAGCGAATCCCAATCTCGTGATTCGCTCGCGCGAGCGCTCGCTCATGTCCTCACCCTCACTAGCCGCAAGTTGACCACACGCACCGTCAATCTCCCGACCCCTTGTGTCACGCACCGTAGTCGGGACTCCGGCCTCCCGCAAGCGCCGGACGAATTCCCGCTCGACCGGCTTGGGACTGGCGTCCCAGCGGCTCCCCGGGGTGGGGTTGAGTGGGATCAGATTGACGTGCGCCAGCCGCCCCGCCAGCAGTCGGCCGAGAAGATCGGCCCGCCACGGCTGATCATTGACGTCCTTGATCATCGCGTATTCGATGCTGACCCGGCGCCCTGTCGCAGCGGCATAGTCCCATGCCGCGTCAAGCACCTCGGCGACCTTCCACCGCTGGTTGACCGGGACGAGCTCATCGCGCAGCTCGTCGTCGGGGGCATGCAGGGACAGGGCCAGCGTCACCGGAAGATTCTCTTCAATAAGCTTTCTTATGCCTGGTATCAGTCCCACCGTCGAGATCGTGAGATGGCGCGCGGACAGCCCGAGCCCGGCCGGGGCCGGCTCGACCAGCCGGCGAACCGCGGCGATGACCCGTGAATAGTTGGCCAGCGGCTCACCCATCCCCATGAACACCACATGGGACAGCCGCCGCGGCGATCCAGCGCCCATGGCCCCAGAGGCGGCCACCCCCGCCAGGTAAACCACCTGGTCCACGATCTCGGCCGTGGACAGGTTGCGGGTCAGGCCCGCCTGGCCGGTCGCGCAAAAGGGGCATGCCATGCCACACCCAGCCTGGCTGGAGATGCACACGGTCACCCTGTCTGGATAACCCATCAGCACGCTCTCGACGAGGGACCCGTCGTGAAGCCGCCACAACGCCTTGCGGGTTTCGCCGTCGTCGCACGCGAGCTCGCGCACCGGCCGCAGCAGCTGCGGCAGCATCTGCTCGGCGAGGCGCCGCCGGGACGCGACCGGGATGTCGGTCATCGCGTCTGGGTCGCGCTCGAGCCGCCCGAAGTAGTGATTGGACAGCTGGTTGGCGCGGAACGCCTGCTCCCCTGCTGCGGAGACGGCGACGCGACGCTCGGTGAGGTCCATGTCGGCCAGGTGCCGCGGCGGCATGGCTGCACGGCGAGCGCGCGTTTCATCACCCACTGTGAGCGGGACTACAGGCAAAGTCGTCATGACCGATCCAGTGTCCCACGTTCGGTCACCAACAACAGCCCCCGAGTCCGCAAGAAGGACCGACATCACGCATTACTCAGCTCGTCGGCGCGAACACGGAGAGCAACAAGTACGCCGTTGGCACGGCAAACAGGATTGAGTCGAGCCGATCCATGAGACCGCCGTGCCCGGGGAGAAGGTTGCTCATGTCCTTGATGCCGAGATCCCGCTTGAGCAGGGACTCGGTCAGATCACCGAGGACCGCGGCCACCGACACCACCACACCGAAAATCGCGCCCTGCCACGGGGCGACATCGAGCAACAGCCACAGCAGGACCGCGCTGCCCGCGCCGGTGGCCAGGATCGAGCCGCCGAACCCCTCCCACGACTTCTTCGGGCTGATGGACGGGGCCATCGGGTGCTTGCCCAGCAGCACGCCCGCGACATAACCGCCGGTGTCGGACAGCACGACGGCGATGAGAGTGACAAGTATCCGCCAGATCCCATCGTCCGGTGTGGTCAGTGGAGCCGCGAATCCGAGCAGGAAGGGCACATAGACCAGGATCAGCACGGCCGCGCCGGCATCGCGCTGGTAACCGGCCGGGCCGTCGCCCATCCGCCAGACCAGCGTGGCCAGCACGGCGATCAGCAGGCCCGTGCTCAGGCCCTCGACCCCGGACCACCAGGCAAGCGCGAGGATCGCGGCGGCCCCGCCAAGCAGGGGCAGCAGCGGGGGTTGCGCGCCGCTGCTTCGTACCGCCCGGACCATTTCCCAGACCCCCACACCGGCGGCCAGGACCAGCACGATGACGAAGAAGTCCTTGAAGAAGAACAGCGGGACGAGGACCGCCGAGAGCAGGGCCAGGCCCACGGCGATGGAGACGGGAATGTTGCGGCCCGCCCGGCCGTAGTCGGGAGGAGGTGCGGGATCGGGCGCGGCGTGCGACCCGGGGCCTGCGCCGCCCGGCTGGGCGGGGTCGGGCAGGTGCCCCCGGTCGCGCCGAGTGTGCCGCGCCCGGTCAGCGTCATCGATGGCCATCAAACCTCGAGCAGCTCGGCTTCCTTGTGCTTAAGCAGATCGTCGACCTTGGCCACGTATTTGTGGGTCAGGTCGTCGAGTTCCTTCTCCGCCCGCCGGCCGTCGTCCTCGCCCGTGCCGCCGTCCTTGACCAGCTTGTGGATCTCGTCGTTGGCACGTCGGCGAATGTTGCGCACCGCCACCCGTGCGTCCTCCGCCTTGCCCCGGGCCACCTTGATCATGTCGCGGCGGCGCTCCTCGGTCATCGGCGGGACCACGATGCGCAGCATGGTGCCTTCATTGCCGGGATTGACGCCCAGGTCCGAATCGCGGATCGCCCGCTCCATGACGCCCAGCTGGGAGGCGTCGTAAGGCTTAATGATCACCATGCGTGGCTCGGGCACGTTGATCGATGCCATCTGCGGCAGCGGCGTCGGGGTACCGTAATAATCCACCATAATCTTCGAGAACATCGCCGCATTGGCCCGGCCGGTGCGGATCGCCGCGAAGTCCTCCTTGGCGTGCTCGACCGCCCGCTCCATCTTCTCCTCGGCCTCGAGGAGCGTCTCCTCAATCACGGGCCTCTCCCACTCTCTCGTGTTTTTCCGTTGCTTCAGGCGGTGGTGATCAGCGTGCCGATCTTCTCACCGCTCAGGGCGCGCCCGATGTCGTCCCCCTCCGCCCCGAAGACGAGCATCGGCAACCCATTCTCCCTGCAGAGGCTGAAGGCCGCCGCATCGACCGCCTGAAGTCCCTGCTGCAGCGCCTCGGAGAAGGTGATCTTGTCGAGCTTGACGGCGTCGGGATCGCGGCGTGGATCGGCCGTGTACAGCCCGTCCACCCCGTTCTTGCTCATCAGCACCACATCCGCGCGGATCTCCAGCGCCCGCTGGGCGGCGACGGTGTCGGTCGTGAAATATGGCATGCCCGCGCCCCCGCCGAAGATCACCACGCGCCCCTTCTCCAGGTGCCGGATGGCGCGCAAGGGAATGTATTGCTCGGCGACCTGGGCCATCGTGATCGCCGTCTGCACCCGCGTCTCGACGCCCTCCTTTTCGAGGAAGTCTTGCAGCGCCAGGCAGTTCATGACCGTGCCGAGCATGCCCATGTAGTCGGCACGGGCCCGGTCCATGCCCCGCTTCTGCAGCTCCGCGCCCCGGAAGAAGTTGCCGCCGCCGACAACGACCGCTACCTGAATTCCTTTGTGTACCGCGGCGGCGATCTGGCGCGCGATGGCCCCCACCACGTCGGGGTCGACTCCGACCGCCCCGCCGCCGAAGACCTCACCGGACAGCTTCAACACCACTCGCCTGAACAAGGGCCCATCACCAACCTTTCACCGCGTCACGCCAGACCCTATGCCAAAGGGGAGGCCGTGACACCACGACCTCCCCTTTACGCCCGTGTCGCCTTCCGGCAGCGGTTCGACTCGCTGGCTGCTTGCCTGGGCTCGCGCTGCTCTGGTTTCTACAGGTTCCTGTCGCCGGCTCCCGTGCCGAGCACCCGCGGCTCTGGTTTCTTCAGGCGAAGCCGTGCTCTTGGGCGCGGGTGAGGTTTCTCGCGAAGCGTTGAACCTCACCCGCTACCGGGAAATCACGCCTGACCGACCTCGAAGCGCACGAACTTCGTCACCTCAAGGCCGGCCTCCTTGAGCACCTGCCCGACCGTCTTCTTCTGATCGGTCACCGAGGCCTGCTCGACGAGCACGAAGTCCTTGAAGAACGAGTTCACCCGGCCCTCGACGATCTTCGGGACGGCCCCGGCGGGCTTGCCCTCCTCGATCGCGGTCTGCTCGGCGATGCGCCGCTCCGACTCGACCGTCTCGGCCGGCACCTCGTCGCGGGTCAGGTACTTCGGGCGCATCGCGGCGATCTGCATCGCCACGCCGCGCGCGTCGGCCTCGCCCGCTTCATCGCTCTTGCCCGTGTAGGCCACGATGACGCCCACCTGCGCGGGCAGGTCGGGGCTCTTGCGGTGCAAGTACACCGCGAGCTGGCCGTCGACAACCGCGAACCGGTTGAGCACCAGCTTCTCGCCGATCTTGGCGGACGCCTCCTGGATCGCGTCGGCCACGGTCGAGCCCTCGAACTTCGAGGCGAGCAGGGCCTCGTTGTCCACGGGCTTGACCTCGGCCACGTGCTTGACCAGCCGGTCGGCCAGCGCGATGAAGTCGGCGTTCTTCGCGACGAAGTCGGTCTCGCAGTTCAGCTCAAGCAGCGCGCTGCCGTAGTGGGCGACCAGGCCGTTGGCCGTGGAGCGCCCGGCCCGCTTGTTGACATCCTTGGCGCCCTTGATGCGCAGCAGCTCGACCGCCTTGTCGAAGTCACCCTCGGACTCCTCCAGGGCCTTCTTGCAGTCCATCATCCCGGCGCCGGTCAGCTCACGAAGCCGCTTGACGTCGGCGGCTGTGAAGTTAGCCATGAGTTCCTCTTAATCTCGGTTTGTACTCGTTTGGGCCGCGATTGCGCGACCCGCGCGTCACTCGTTCGGGCCGGAGTTCCACGACCTGCCCGTCACTCGTCTGTGCCGCTGATCGGATCCGGCGGGTTACTCGCTGGCCTGCTGGTCGGCGGTCCCGGCCGGGGCGAGCAGCTCCTGCTCCCACTCGGCCAGCGGCTCGTCGGCGGCGACCGTGCCCGGCTCGGGCTTGACGTCGCCCCCACGGGCGGCCTTGCCGGAGCGGGCGATCAGGCCGTCGGCGACGGCGCTCGCGATGACCTTGGTCAGGAGCTCGGCGGAGCGGATGGCGTCGTCGTTGCCCGGGATCGGGAAGTCGACCTCGTCGGGGTCGCAGTTGGTGTCGAGGATCGCGATCACCGGGATGTTCAGCTTGCGGGCCTCGTCGACGGCGATGTGCTCCTTCTTGGTGTCCACGATCCAAACCGCGGCCGGGGTGCGGGACATGTCACGCAGACCGCCCAGCGTGCGCGACAGCTTGTCCTTCTCGCGGGACAGCTGAAGCGCCTCCTTCTTGGTGTAGTTGGCGGTGGCGCCCGTCAGATCCATCGCCTCGAGCTCCTTCATCCGCTGAAGGCGCTTGTAGACCGTCTGGAAGTTGGTGAGCATCCCGCCCAGCCAGCGGTGGTTGACGTAGGGCATGCCGACACGCGAAGCCTGCTCGGCGACCGCCTCCTGAGCCTGCTTCTTGGTCCCCACAAACAGAACGGTGCCGCCCTCGGCGACGGTGTTGCGCACGAAGCTGTAAGCCTTCTCGATGTAATCGAGGGTCTGGCGCAGATCGATGATGTAGATGCCGTTGCGCTCGGTGAAGATGAAGCGCTTCATCTTCGGGTTCCACCGGCGAGTCTGGTGTCCGAAGTGGACACCGCTCTCCAGCAACTGGCGCATGCTGACAACAGCCATGGTCTGGTAGTCCTTCTCCCTGGTTGTCCCGGTGGCCGGGCGGCCACCGCCTAGCGCCCGCGGCCTTGATGTGGCCCGCGCGAGCGGGACCAGGGAGGCCGCCCACCCGAATGGGCGGGAGGGCGCGCGAGGTCGACCGCACCGTGCGGTCGCCAGCAACCAGTGTACGTCAGACCACTGCGGTGCCTGCGGCGACCAGCAGGCCCAGGGCGATGGGGATATAGACGAGGGGGGTACGCAGCCAGACGCGCGGGCCTTGGAACTGAACGGCGGTCGCGGCCCCGGTCGCCAGCCCATACATCCCGATGGCCAGCAGCGGAAACGCGATCATGGCGAGCAGTGGCGCCAGCGCGTTGACGGTCAGCAATCCCTTGAAGAACGGGGGCAACATGAGCAGTTCGCCGACGCCTGCGATCGCCGCGTAGACCACGATGAAGATGGGCTTGCGGCTGCGGTACAGCCCGTCGGTCTGGCTGACGGAGCGGCGCAGTGCGGAAGCGTCCACGGCTCCCGTTGGCTCCTGCAGTGGCTGTTGCGGCGGCGGTTGCTGCATTGGCGGGGCCGAGAGTGGTGGCGCCGAGTTGGGCGCATACATCGACTGGGGCGGCAGCGGGTCGTACAGCGGATCGGGCGCGGGCGGAGGCGGCATGGGCTCACCCGAGCGGGGGCCGCGGGAGTAGCCCGGTGAACGCGGCGACGGGACCCGTGTCTCCTCGTCGTAGGCCCATCGATCCGAGCGCCCGGCGTCCGGCCAGTTTCCGTAGTCATCGCGTCGGTCCACGGGCGAAAACGTACGCCAGCCCAAATGGGCCTCGCAAGTTGCGGGGGCCGGTCATGGCCGCATCAGCACGCCCAGACCGTCCGGCAGACCACCGCGCCGGCAGGCAAAATCGTGGCCGCCCGGGTACTGGCGATATTGGGCGTCGAAGCCGTGCTTGGTGAGGTTGGCGACCAGGTCGCGGTTGCCCGCGAGGAGGGTGTGCTCAAGCGCTCCGGCTTCGAGCCGGAAACGCACCGGAATGGAGCCGTCGATCGACGCGATCACGTCCGCGCCGGACAGGCCGTGCCCGTCACTGGACCACCAGAACGAGCCGGATTGGCCGAGCACGTTGCCGAAGCGGTGCAGGCTCGCAGCGCCCACGCCACCGCTGTCAGACCGCCAAGGCTCTGGCCACGAGTGTGGTGCGGGCGGGGTCGGCGGTGGCGCCGAGCTCGGCCACGGCCCACGGCATGAGCTCGTCGAGCAGGTAGGACAGGGTGGGTGGATGCCCGGATCGGTGAGGCCCTTGACGCGTCGTGGGCCGAATGGGTACCCGATGAGAATTGAAAGAAAGGGTTGCACCAGGCCATTGGCGATCAGGTTGTCGAACGTGGCGGTGACGTCAAGGCCCATCCGGGCTTGAGCGTCGAACATCACGACGGTGGGCAGCGGCCGGTTGCGGGCGTGGGTGGGGTGTAGACGTGTAGCTCCGCTGGCCACTCGCGACCGGTTGGCATGGAGCGGATGTGCCCGCGCGGGATGCCGGGACGGCGCGCATGCCAGGGGTGAGGCAGAGCTCCCGGAAGCTCCACAATGGACGCTCGATTGGCGTTGCCGTAGACGGGCCCGACGGTTCTCCACCCGATCGCGGCGCGGGCGGGCGTATCGCGGGCGACGGTGTGGCGGCACGGGATTACGCGGGCTTCGGTCGAAAAGCGTTGCGGCACAGGCTGATTGCGGACTATCGAGAGAGCAGATGTGTGAGCCCCTGGCCGCGGGTGGGAGCCCGCAGGAGCGCATGCGGTCGTATCACTCCGAGGCGGGGTGGGAGCCCGGGTGCGCTGCTTCGGATGTGGTCAAGCTCGTGAGCGAGGGCTACCTGTCGCGGGCGAGTTATCCCCAACCTCGTGGTTATCCACAGGTGGTACGCGACTGAGGTTTCGCGGCCGGCGCCGGGCGGCGATCGTGGGGGCATGACGAAGGTCAGTAGCGCCCTCGGCCGGTGGGGCGAAACCCTTGCCGCGCAACATCTCGTCGCCAACGGCATGGTCCTGCTCGACCGCAACTGGCGCTCGGCGACGGGTGAGATCGACATCATCGCGCGCGACGGCGACACCCTCGTCTTCTGTGAGGTGAAGACGAGGCGGGGCAACGCCTTCGGCGATCCGGCCGAGGCGGTCGTGGGCCCCAAGGAGCAGCGGCTGCGGGCGCTGGCCGGGCAGTGGCTGGCCAGAAGCGGGCTGCGGGCGCGCGAGGTGCGGTTCGACGTCGTCAAGATCGTGATCAACGGCCGGAGCGGTCCCGACATCGACCATGTGCGGGGCGCGTTCTGATGAGCTACGCCAAAGTGCTGTGCGCCACCCTGGTCGGCGTGGGCGGCCACCTGGTGGAGGTGGAGGCCTACCTGGCGGCCGGGCTGCCCGCCGTGATCCTGACCGGCCTGCCCGACTCGGCGCTCTATGAGGCGCGCGAGCGGGTGCGCGCCGCCATCGTCAACTCCGGTGCGCCGTGGCCGTCGCAACGGATCAGCGTCAACCTGCTGCCCGCATACATCCGGAAGTCCGGATCGGCCTTCGACCTTGCCATGGCGCTGGCCGTGCTCGGCGGCGCCGACGAACTGCCGATGGGGCCGCTCGCTCAGGTGCTCGTGATTGGAGAGTTGGGATTGGACGGAACGGTGTTGCCCGTGCACGGCGTGCTGCCGATGGTGGCGGGCGCGGCCCGGGTCGGGGTCAGCAGAGTGATCGCGCCGGCGGCCAACGCGGCCGAGGCGGCGCTTGTGCCGGGCGTGCGGGTGATGGCGGTGGGCTCGCTCAGGGAGGTGATCCAGTTCGCCCGGGGCGAGCGCCCACTGGGTGCGCCGCCCACTCCCATCCCACCGGAGCCGTCCGGCCCCGTGCCCGACCTCGTCGACGTCGCCGGTCAGAGCATGGGCCGGGTGGCGATCGAGGTTGCCGCAGCCGGTGGGCACCACGTCGCCTTCTTCGGGTTGCCCGGAGGCGGCAAGACGATGCTGGCGCAGCGGCTTCCGTCGCTGCTTCCCGACCTCGATGACGAAGCGGCGCTGGAGGTCACGTCGCTGCACTCGGTCGCGGGCAAGCTCGCGCCCGGCTCGCCGCTCATCAGGCGCCCGCCGATCCAGGCCCCGCACCACACGGCAAGCGTGGCCGCACTCGTCGGCGGCGGCAGCGGGCTGGCCCGGCCGGGCGCGCTCTCGCTGGCGCACATGGGTTGTCTGTTGCTCGACGAGGCCCCGGAGTTCTCCGGTCGCGCGCTCGACGCGCTGCGCCAACCGCTGGAGGAGGGCCAGATCACGCTCGGGCGAAGCCAGGGCGTCGTGGTTTACCCGGCGCGGATACAGCTGGTGCTCACGGCAAACCCGTGCGCGTGCGGGCAGGCCGGCGATCGGTGCGAGTGCCCGCCGTTCGCCAAACGGCGCTACCTTCGCCGACTCACGGGGCCGCTGCTGGATCGGATCGACATCCAGCTGGAGCTGTTCCCGCTCAAGGCGGGTGACCTCATGGCCGACTCCTCGATGCGCGAGGCATCCCAGGTCGTCGCCAAGCGGGTGGCGGCGGCGCGCGAGGCATCCGCGGCCCGCTGGGGCAAGCTTGGATGGTCCACAAATGCGGCCGTTCCCGGGCGGGTGCTGCGCGACCCGCGCTGGCGGATGCCGGCCGGCGAAATGGCGGCGCTGCGGCGGCAGCTCGACACCGGGCGGATCTCGGCGCGCGGATACGACCGCATCCTTCGCCTGGCGTGGACCGCGGCCGACCTGCTCGGCAACGACCGGCCCGGCGCTAGCGAGCTTGACCTGGCCATCAAACTGCGAGTGAGGGCGGTCGACGATGTCCGGTTCTGACAGCGAAGTCCTCCGGGCGCGACTGCTGCTCGGCTGGCTTGCCGAGCCAGGCAGCAGGCCCATGCACGAGTTGGTGGCCAAGCACGGCCCGGTGGAAGCGTTGGCCCGTCTGGTGTCCGGCGGGGGGCCGAAAGACCTCACCGCCGCCGTGGCCACGCGACTGGCCGGGCAGGATCCGAGGCGGGTCGTCGAACATCTGCTGGCTCAGGCGAAGCGGCTCGGGGCCACCCTGCTGACCCCGGAGAGTCCACATTGGCCGGTCGCGTTGGACGATCTGAAGCGGCTCGACGAGCGCGATTCGTGTCCGCCGCAGGCGCTGTGGATACGCGGGCACATCCGGCTCGACGAGGCGTGTCAACGTGCCGTCGCCATCGTCGGTGCGCGGGCAAGCACGCCCTACGGCGAGCACGTGGCTTCCGAGATGGCCTACGAGTTGGCCGAGCGCGGGTGGACGGTCGTGTCCGGCGGGGCATACGGCATTGACGCCGCCGCGCATCGCGGGGCTCTCGCAGCGCACGGCATCACCGTGGCGGTGATGGCGGGCGGGGTCGACCGGCTATATCCGAGCGGCAACAGCGCACTGCTGGAAAAGATCGCCGAGCGAGGGTTGCTCATCAGCGAATGGCCGCCGACCGCGGCGCCGCACAGAGTTCGGTTCCTGACTCGCAATCGCGTCATCGCGGCCCTGACCCGAGGCACGGTCGTGGTCGAGGCGGGGGCGCGCAGCGGCGCCAGGCAGACGCTGGGGCGAGCGCGCAAGCTCGGACGGCGGGTGATGGCGGTGCCCGGACCTGTGACGTCGAGCATGTCGGCAGGGTGTCATGAGGAGCTGCGGCGAGACGGCGACGATGGAGCCAGGCTGGTCACCAACGCCGCCGAGGTGCTGGAGGAGATCGGGTCGGTCGGCGACGACCTCGCGCCCCGGCCGCAGGGCGAGCAGCGGGCATACGACTCGCTCAACCGGACGGAGCTGGCCATCCTCGACGCCACGCCGCGCCGCCCGCCCGCGACGGTGGCGGCGATTGCGGCAGCGGCCGGAGTTTCGGCACTGCATGCGTCCGTGGCGTTGCCGTCCTTGGAGTTGCGGGGATTCGTGCGGGTGGATCGTGGCGGGCGCTATCGACTCAACCCGTAGACTTCTCACGCATGATCGACGGCGCGCGTGACATGTTTGTCCTTGACCCTGCGGCAGCCCACCTCAATCACGGCTCATTCGGTTCCGTGCCAACGATTGCGCGGGACGCGCGGCGTCAATTGCTCGATGAGCATGACGCCAACCCGATGCGCATGATCACCGGCGATCTCTGGGAGCGGACCAACGCGGCACGTGACGAGTGTGCCGCCTTCCTCGGTGCCGAGCCTTCGCTGTGCGCGTTCGTCAACAACGCCACATATGGCACTGCGCTCGCGCTGAACTCGCTCGACCTCGCCGAGGGCGACGAGATCGTCATCACCGATCACAGCTACAACGCCACCACGCTGGCCGTGGGAGATGCCGGCCGACGCTTCGGCGCCAAGGTGGTGGTGGCTCCGGTGGACCTCGGTGCGTCCGCGGCCGATACGGTTGCGGCGGTGCTGGGCCGGTTCAGCGAGCGCACCAAACTTGTCATCGTGGACGAGGTGTCGTCGGCGACCGCGCAACGGCACCCGATCGCCGCGCTGACCGAGGCGGTTCACGATGTCGGCGCGCCGATCCTGGTCGACGCCGCCCACTCGCCCGGCATGCTGCGGGCGCCACTGTCCGGAGTGGACCCGGACTTCTGGGTCGGCAACATGCACAAGTGGGCCTTCGCCCCCGGCGGCACGGCCCTGTTCCGGGTCTCGCAAGCGTGGCGGGACAGGCTCAACCCGCTGGTCGTGTCGCACTTCCACCACAACGGATACCCGGCCAACATTGAGCAGCAGGGCACGCGGGACCCCAGCACCTGGCTCGCCGCCCCCGTCGGGCTCACGCTGTTCGAACGGTTCGGCGAGACGGAGATCCAGCGCCACAACGCCGAGCTGGCGGCATACGGCCAGAAGGTCCTCGGCGCCGCGCTGGGCGTCGAAGCCGGCGAACTGCCCGACCCGGGTCAAGGTGTCAGCATGCGCATCATCCCCCTGCCGGACCGGCTCATCCCCGACCACCAGGCGGCCATGCTCATCCGGCGCCGCATCGCGGACGAACTCGCCACCGAGGTCGCCATCAACCTCTGGCGCGACCGGGCATGGCTGCGCGTGAGCGCACAGATCTACAACAGCCCGGACGAATACGACCGGCTCGCCGATCGCCTGCCCGCATTCCTCGCCGCGCTCTGATCCGAAAGCCGCCCCATTATGAAACGCTTCGACCTCATATGCCGGGCGGTTTCGACACGGCCAGGGTCCCGCATCGGCGCGCTAACTACGAACACCTTCCGGCCCGGGCCAACCAGGCGGATTCCGTTGTCTTCCTAGACCGAACCCGCGCCTTGCCCTTCTCCACCAGGTCAGCTCTGCGCGCCGCGCTGATTCCTGGCCGCAGAGTCTGCCGTGCTTGCAAGCGAGTCAGCGGGGCGAGGAGCGGGCGGGCCACCGGCCAGATAGGCAAGCTGCGCGAACGCATGCGGCCGACGGCCATGTGGGCCAGTCGAGACGTGTCCGATCCCGCTATTGCTGCCCCTGATCAAAGGCGGTGATCAGGACGGAGCAGATTGAGTGAGACGTGGCTGCAGGTTCGTGTTCCGTTGAACTTGCTCCGAAAACAGCGGAAATTTGACCGCGTCTCGTCGATCGCGGGTGAGGTCTACTGTTTGACCTCGTGCCGTTCCCCGATGAGAGCCTGACCGTGGCGGTGCGTCCGTATGACCCGTCGTGGCCGGCGGACTTCGCGCTGATCTCTGCCGAGCTGAGTGCGGCGTTGGGCGATATTGCGCGGGCGGTGGACCACGTGGGTTCGACATCGATTCCCGGAATGCCGGCTAAGGACTGCATCGACGTGCAGGTTCGGGTGGGTCGGATGGACCGTGAGGCGATCATGCCCGCGTTGTCGGCGATCGGGTTCCGCCTGCGCGACGAACCGTGGAACACCGAAGAGACATCATTTGACGTCACGAGCCCGAAGCTGGTGTTCGCCCCGCCTGTCGGTGCGCGGAGGGCCAACGTTCATGTGCGGGCGTTCGGCTCACCCAATGCCCGCTTCGCGTTGCTGTTCCGTGATTACCTGAGGAACAGTCCGGTGGCGCGTGAAGCGTGGGGTGCGTTCAAGGTGCGGCTGGCGCAGGATGTGACGGATCTCTACTCGTTTGGCCAGATCAAGCAACCAGCCATGGTGGTGCTCATGGAAGCGGCGTGCGGCTGGGCCGCCGAGTCCGGATGGACCACGCCGGAGTAGGTGCCTCGGAGATCTCTAGACCAATTCGTTTTCCCAGTCTTGCAGCGATGGTTCGATCTGGTAGCCGGGTGAGCAGCAGGCGCGGATCCATTGCGTCGCGCGGCGTTGGGCCTCGGTTTGGCGGATGACGTATCCATCGTGGTCGCTGCTGAGCACGTTGGTGAAGACCGTCTCAGTTGTGGGCCGAGTTCGATGAGGTGTGGCCGGTAGTCGATCCCGGCGAGGATGTCTGGGTCGAGGTTGCCGTCGGCCAACCGGTAGGCGAAGTTGCGAATGCCGATCGGATTTCCTGGGCCAGCCTGTTAGGCGTGCGGTGAGTGGTCGCCGTGGTGGTGTGGGGTGATGGCTGCGAAGGGGCCGGGTGGTTTAGGGGGATGGAGCGCGGATGAGGCGGAAGGGGCGGTGTAGGGGGCGGCGGCGGTGG
>NZ_QJUG01000390.1 GCF_003426775.1 Allorhizocola rhizosphaerae
AGCTTCTCGCCCTCCCGCAGCTTACGGATGACCTGCTCAGGCGTGTGCCGACGTCGTGTTCCCATTCGTGATCAGTCCTCCCTGCCCCATTCTGGGGCATCGGACTCTCACAAACCATGGACCTGATCATGGGGATCCAGTCACCCGCATTCCGCGCTTCGTCAAGGGACTTGAGCGGTTCGGCATCGTAGTCGGCGCCGGGGCCGTCGCCGTCATGTTCTGCGTTGCCCAGGAATTCTTCGGAGTACTCGCGCATGACGCTGCGCCACAGGTCGAAGTCCGCACTGTGGCCAACCGAGCGCACTGAGGACGGCTGGAAGACTCCGGCCGGCACGAGGGTTACTGAGGCGGTCTACCGGCACCAACTCCGGCCCGTGCTGCTCACTGGGGCGGTAGCCATGGACCGAATTTTCAGCTCAGGCAAGGAGGGCCCAGCGGAGGCTTAGTCACGCAGCTAGTCATGCACGCATAAAGAGAGGGCATATCCTTCGATGGGATATGCCCTCTGAGCTGGTGGGCGATACTGGGTTTGAACCAGTGACCTCTTCCGTGTCAAGGAAGCGCGCTCCCACTGCGCCAATCGCCCGGGGTCTTGCTTTGCGAGGTGGAGACGGGATTTGAACCCGTGTACACGGCTTTGCAGGCCGTTGCCTCGCCTCTCGGCCACTCCACCGTGATGCGCCTTGCGGCTCTCCGAGCGGATGACGAGACTCGAACTCGCGACCCTCACCTTGGCAAGGTGATGCGCTACCAACTGCGCTACATCCGCACGCCGACCGCCTGAGCGCCCGACAGCAGAGAACTTTAGCCGAGAGGACCCCAAAGCGGCAAACCGGGGGTGGGATTTGGGTGTGTCATGCCGGGTTGGCGGCCAGGCCGCTGCAGGCGTTGGCCCGGTCGAGTCGTTGCCGCATGGCGGTGAGGGTGGAGCCGGCGGCGGGGACGGCTTGGCCGGTACTGGAAATGGCGGCGGGGATGAAAGTGTGTTTCGTCACCTTTCGGCCGGTCACGGTCAGTGTGAGGAGGCCGGAGTCGGTGCTTTTGGAGGGGCCGTACCAGAGGAAGTTGCCCAGGCCGTAGTGCACATACGTGGTGCCGATGAAGCCCTCGCCCTGCGGCATGTGCGCGTGGGTGCCGACGATGACGTCCGCGCCGGCCTCGGCAAGAAGCTTGGCGGTGGACTTCTGGTCGTTGTTGGGGCAATAGGACCCCTCCGTCCCCCAGTGCATGTACACGATCACGAGATCGGCGAGGGTACGAGCTTTGCGCACGGCGGATGCGGAGAGATCCTTGTCGAAGGCCATCGCTATGCCCGGGCGGCTGTCTGTCGGTTTCCACCGCTCGGCCAGCTCATACACCTGCGACAGCGCGACCACGCCGACCCGCACGCCCTTGACCATGGTCACGTATGGCTCGTATGCCTCCGCCGTGTTGCGGCCCGCTCCAACGATCGCCATGTTGGCCGCCTTCGCCGACGTGAGCGTGTCCAGCAGCCCGACCTGGCCGTAATCGAGCGCATGGTTGTTCGCGATCGACACCAGATCTATACCCGCCGCTTGAATCGCCGTGTAGGCCGACGTCGGCGCACGGAAGAGAAAGCGCTTCGGTTCCGGCGTGCCCCGCTCGGTGATCGCCGACTCCAGGTTGACCATCGCGAAGTCGGCCTCGCTGAGCTCTTTCGCAAAAGGCCCGAACGCGGTCTGCGGGTCGCGGTCGAGCAGCCTGCGCGTCCGTTCCTCGAAGTGCACATCACCACCGAACGCCAGCGTCAACTCCGGTGACGGCGAGGGCGAGGGCAAAGACGACGGTGGCGAAGGGCTCGCAGCCGCTGAGGGCGAAGGCTCCGACGAGGCCGGCGGCGAATCGTTTCCGCAGGCGGCCAGCACGAACGCAAGCGCGACGGCGGCCAGTCGACGAGTGCGCACAGCGCCGAGGGTATCCCGGTGGCGCCCGCCATGGCGGCCCGGTTAAAGTAGTCGAGCACACGCGGATGTAGCGCAGTTGGTAGCGCATCACCTTGCCAAGGTGAGGGTCGCGAGTTCGAGTCTCGTCATCCGCTCTCTGATCTGGTTCCCGATCTCTCGCCTATGCGGCGGGCGTGGGCGTCGCGTGCTTCTCCGTGAGGTCCACCAGCGGAGCCTCAGCGTTACGCCGCACGGCGTCAACCCCGTCCAGCGCAGCAGCCTTGGTCGGATAAGACTCTCCCACGGCGACGATCTGCCCGTTCGCGGCCTTCAGCCGGAACCGGTATTGCCCGCGCACGTCCGTGTAAAGCTCGAATTTGCCAGCCATGACGACCCCCGTGTCAAATGTCTGTCACTTGTCACCTGCCGACAGTCTGCCCGACGGCCGCCGGCGAACATCGGCCTTTCAGCGAATCGCGCGCGGCCCGATCACCTCCGCGCCGAGCGCGCTCACCCGTTCGCGCAGTTGCCGGTCGGCCGTGACCACGACCTTCACCGGCGCGTCGCTGCCCCGCACGACGTCGACTATCGCGTCGTCGCCGGATGCGCGCGCGGCATGGACCCGCACCTCATCGATGGAAGGCACACCCCGGGCCTGGCCCTCGACCACCAGCACCACCTCAAGCGGCGGCGAAAGGCCCTCGTGCCCGCTCTCCAGGCCGGCTTCGGCCAGCGGCGCAAGCAGGTCACGCAACCGCTGCGCCGCGCCCCGCCGATCGCGCCACCAGCCGTCCGGCACCGAGCCGACGACATTGGCCGCATCGACGACAAGCAAAGGCAACGACTTCCGCTCCGCATTCACAACGTTAGCTTCATCCCCACATGAGTCCCTTGAAACCCCAACGATTCGTAAAATCGATGCGCGCCGGCCCGCGTGCGGTCGGTGGTCAGCTGCACCATGCCGCAGCCTGCCCGGCGCGCCTCGTCGATCGCCCAGCCGATCAGCTGCCGCCCGATCCCGCCGCCGCGCTGATCGCTGCGCACCCGCACCGCCTCGATCAGCGCCCGGGTCATGCCGCGCCTGCTCAGCCCGGGGATGAACGTCAACTGCAAACAGGCGACAACCTCGCCGCCGCGCTCCCCGACCACCAGCTTTTGGTGCGGGTCCGCGCTGATATTTTCAAACGCCATCTGGTACCCCGAAAAGCCCGGATCGGTTTCCCGGCTCGCACCCAGCGGGTCGTCGGCGAGCATGCGCACGATATCGGCGACGTCTTCGCTTCGCGCTTCGCGGATGACGAGGGTGCCGCCACGCTCGACCGCCACACCATCGCCCTGCGCCGCCCGAGCACCACCGCTTTCAAGATCAGCCACGATTGTCAGACTAGCAAGGCAGTATGGCACCCATGGCCGCCAAGAATTCCAGGAATCCCACGACAGCCGAGCGGGTCGACCGCTTGCGGGCGCTTTGCCTTGCGCTGCCCGAGGTCTCCGAGCGCCTCAGCCACGGCGAGCCCACCTGGTTCATCCGAGGCAAGAAGACCTTCGTCACGCTCGCCGACCACCACCACGACGATCGGTTCGGGTTCTGGTGCGCCGCCGAGCCGGGCGCGCAGGAGGCACTGGTCGCGTCCGACCCGTCCCGCTACTTCCGCCCGCCATACGTGGGCCATCGCGGCTGGCTGGGCGTCTACCTCGACGTGCCGGTCGACTGGGACGAGATCGCGGAGCTCGTCACCGATGCCTACCGGGCGGTTGCCCCCAAAAAACTCTCGGCCTTGCTTGACGGATCTACCCTGGGGCCATGAGTCGCATTTGGGCCGCCATCGTCACGGGATTTCTCGCCACGTTCGTCCTGCCCGCCGCCGCCTGGGCCGAGGAGACCGGCGTCGCCGACACGCTCCGCCGCGGCCCGCGCATCAGCGGGATCTTCGGCTTCTTCGCCGCGGCGTGCTGCCTTGTCGTGGTCGTGGGCGTCGTCCTGCTCGTCGTCATGCTCTCCCGCCGCCGTCGCTGACCTTCCTCCCGCAGGCCCGGCCCGCCAGCCCTGCATCGCGGGCCAGCCCTGCATCGCGGGCCAGCCCTGCATCGCGGGCCAGCCCTGCATCGCGGGCCCGGCCTGTATCGCCGTCTAGCCCCAAGGCCGTGTAGATAAGGATTTGGCCTGGATGTCAATGGCGGCGTGTTGATCCACGTGAATAGAACGGAGCTCCGGTAGAAAGGCTTGTCCTCCAAGACAACCGCTACCAAGGAGCTCCGCTGTCTGAATATTCT
>NZ_QJUG01000391.1 GCF_003426775.1 Allorhizocola rhizosphaerae
CGCCCGCCCCGGCTCCAGCCCCGTCTCGGCCACCAGCGCGGCGCGCAGCCGCGGGAACACCAGCGCCGCCTCCGCGCGCCGGCCGCTGCGGTGCAGGGCCACCATCACCAGCCCGGCGAGCCGCTCGCGCAGCGGATGCTCCAGCGCCAGGCACTGCAGCCGGTGCAGCACCTCGCGGTCGTTGCCCAGCCGCAGCTCCGCCTCGTACAGGTCTTCCAATGCCGCCAGCCGCTCCTCGTCCAGCGACTGACCCACCCGGGCGAGCAGCCCATCCTCGGCCGCGCCGGCCAGGGCGTCGCCGCGCCACATGCCGACCGCCTTGGACAGCAGCGCCCGCCTGGGCGCGGGTGCCATCTCCTGCTTGGCCCGCCCCACCAGGTCGCGGAAGACGAACAGGTCGATCGACTCGGGCGGGCAGCGCAGCTGGTACCCGTCGCCGTCGGTTTCCAGGGCCACTCCGCGCAGCATCCGGCGCAGCTGCGAGACATACACCTGCACCGCCTTGCGGGCGGTCGCCGGCGGGTGATGCCCCCACAGCAGGGCGATCAAGCGGTCGAGCCGGACCACGCGGCCGTTGTCGAGTAGCAGCGCGCCGAGGACCGCCCGGCGCCGGGGCTCGCCTATGTCGATCTCGCCGTCGTCGGCGCGCGCGACGACCGGCCCCAGGACGCCGAAGGTGATCACTCGATGGGCCGCCGGAAGGAGTAGGTCACCGCCTGCAGGCGGTGCGGCTCGTTGGGGTAGAACGCGGCGGTGCGGTCGTAGCACTGCCACCCCTGCGCACCGGCGCGGTTGAGGTGGCCGATGTCGTCGTGCCGATCGTCGATCCCCCACGCCACCTTGCCCTCGGCGCTGTAGAAGGTGGCTCGCCAGTCCATGAACCGGTCGGTGCCGAAGTCTCCGGTCGCGCGGTATTCGAGCCGCGCGTACTCCCATGTCGTCACCCGCACGATTATGCCCTGCTTCCGGAAAGAACTAGATATCGATTATTGTCCACTCATGTATAAAGCCACCCTCACGGCCGTCGCGCTCCTCGCTGGAGTGTTCGTCGCGGCCGAACCCGCACTCGGGGCCGGCGGACCGTTCCGCGCCGAACCACTGGCCGTGACCGTCGCGAGTGGACCGGACATCGAGCCGATCCCCGGACGGTACCTGGTCTCGTTCGCGCCCGGCACCTCGGTCAACACGACGACGCTGCGCGTCGCGCCGATCGCAACATTCAACGGCGGGTTCACCGCCGACCTCACCGCAGCGCAGGTCCGGTCGCTGCGGCACAACGCGAACGTGACGATCATCGAGCAGGACTTCTGGCACCACAACGTCCTCGATGTCACGCAGAGCCCGACCCCGGCGTGGGGCATCGACCGCATCGACCAGACGAACCTGCCACTGTCCAATAGCTACACCTACAACGCCACCGGTGCGGGCGTGCACGCGTACGTCATCGACACGGGCATCTGGGCGCAGCACCCCAACTTCGGCAACCGGGCCACCTTCGACGTCAACACGATCGACACCAACAACACCGACTGCAACAACCACGGCACGCACGTCGCGGGCACGATCGGCTCCGCCTCCTACGGCGTGGCCAAGGGCGTGCGCCTGCACGGCGTCAAGTGGCTCAACTGCGCCGGCAGCGGCACGCTGACCAGCGCGGTCAACGCCGTCAACTGGGTGACCAACAACCGGATCGCCCCGGCGGTCGCCAACACCTCGTGGAACTTCACCTACAGCGCGACCCTTGCCACCGCGCTGACCAACATGATGAACGCGGGTGTGTTCCTGGCGACCTCGGCCGGCAACACCGGCGCCAACTCGTGCGACCGCTTGCCGCGCAACCTGACCGCGGCCCTCGTCGTCGCGGCGACCACGTCCACCGACGCCCGAGCCAGCTACTCGTCGATCGGGCCGTGCGTCGACCTCTACGGACCCGGCTCGGCCATCGTGTCGACCGTTCCTGGCGGTGGGACATCGAGCCTCAGCGGCACGTCCATGGCCACTCCGCACGCTGCCGGGATCGCGGCCCTGTACAAGCAGGCAATGGGCAACGGCAGCCAGGCGACCGTGCACGCCTGGATCGTCAACAACACCACGCCCAACGTGGTGACCGGCAGCCTGTCCGGGACGCCGAACCGCCTGCTCAACAAACGAGCGCTTTAAAGCGTAATTGCTATCTCATGGCGGCCCGTCAGGTCACCCGGGATCTCCGGTGCGGCCTGCGGGCTGCCGTCCAATTCAAAACCCCTTATCTGGGTACCGTGTCCAGCCACGCGAATCGTCAGGGTCATCTGCCGGAAGTGCAAGTCGCGCAGCACCAGCGACGTGAACCCCTCGGGCACGACAGGGGCGAACCGCACCCTGTCGACGTCGGTGTCCATCCCGAACAGTCCATAGTGGACCATCGCGTGCAGCCCGGCCGCGCTCCACAACTGGCGCGGTGACCCGTCCGCCCGGCCGCTGTGCGGCCGGTAAAACTCGTGCAGCGTCGCGGCTTTGCCGGCCAGGCCAGTCAGATGGCCCAACTCGGCGGCGAACACGCCCACGTCACCGTGCTTGGCCGCGGCCCAAGCCCAGTACCCCTGCACGAACGGCCACACCATCCCGTTGTGGTAGTACTCGGCGCGCCTCAGCGGGGGCCGCCACAGCAGGTAGCGCGGCCACCGGCACGGCACGCCGTGCGGCGTGACGTGCATCGACTTGACCCGATCCCACTCGGCCACTCCCCACAGGGCGGCCAGCGCCTCGCCCAGTCCCTCTCGCCGGTGCGAGCCCTCGTAATAGGTGTAGTGGCCCAGTCTCGGCGACCACAGCCGCTCGTTGATCGCCCGCTTCAGCGCCTCGGCCTTCGCTGTAAAGAGGTCCTCGACCCCGAGCAGTCCGGCCATCCGCGCGGCGATCCGGTAGGCCCGATAGTGCAAAACGTTGGTGCTCAACGCCTTCATCCGCCCCACGGCCCGCCCGTTGAACGCGAGCCAAAGCGGATAGGCGCTGTTGGACTCCATGAAGCTGGCGCACCCGCGGAAGAGCCCACCGTCGAACACCTCCCGCTCGGCGCGCGCCAGGCTGGCCACCGTCACGCCATACGCCCACCGCAGGAACGACGGGTCGGGATCGGCCACATAGGACGCCCACGCGCCGATGGCCCCCACGATGGCGTCGGTCAGATTGGGCCAGCCGCCGAAGTGCGCGCACCGATCCTGCGCCCACAGCCCGTCCGTGGTCGCCACACCGGTGATGGTCTGCCGGGCGATCTGCGGATAGGCGAACCCGGCGCCCAGGTCGATGGCGTACGCCGCGTCGCGCACCCACACCGTCGGCCACGTCTGGCCCGCGATGAACGCCCCGCCGACGATGTTGCCCGCGATGTCGCGCGTGGCCTTGGCATACGCGTCGTCAAGCGCGGTGCGCCCCGACTCCAGCGTCGCCATCCTCACCCCCTTCCGAGACGCCTTCGGACGAACCGTCGACCCGTTCCGGCGAGACGCCCATCTCTCGCCAACTGCCGCGAACACCTTCCGGGGATCCGTCCACATCCACGATCCCCAGCAGCCTGTCCCACCACGGATCGCGTGCCGTGGCGGCGGTGAGGTTGAACGCCGCACCGATCAGCACGCCCAGCCCCAGCAGCGCGGCCACGGCACCGCCCGCCACGCGGTAGCACGACACGAGCGTGAGGCAGCTGTCATACCACATCGCGCTGCTCCCCCTCCGGCACGTCCTCACGCCACCACGCCACGTCATCATCACTGTCACGCTTGCGCTTCCGCTTGCTTTTCGGTTTCGGCTCCCGTTCGGGCTTGGGTTGCGACGGCGGTTGCGCGGGTGGATCCCGCACGGGCTCCGGCTTGCCCACGGCCGCAGGCTCCCCGCCTGGCGCGCCGGAACGCCTCGGCCGCGCACGCGGCTCGGGCTCAGCAAAAGGATCCGGCTCAGCAAACGGTTCTGCCGGGGCAAACGGTTCCGGCGCGCCAAACGGCGCGGACTCCACATGCCGCCCCGGCTCCCCTGCCGCCACAGCCAAGCTCGTCGGCCCTGCATCCGGATCCGGCTCAGCCTCCCCTCCGGCCCTCGCCAAGCCCGCCCGCTCCGGCTCGGCCTCCCAGTCCGCCGCCAAGCCCGGCCGCTCGCGCTCGGCCTCCCAGTCCGCCGCCGCCAAGCCCGGCCGCTCGCGC
>NZ_QJUG01000392.1 GCF_003426775.1 Allorhizocola rhizosphaerae
CGCAGTGGGCGCTCGGCCGGCCGGTGCAACCGGAGTCGGTCGCCGCGCTGACCCGGCCGGCGCCCCCGCCCTATCGGGTGGAGCTCGGCCTGCTGGAGCCGCTGGCCGCGCAGCAGCTGGTCGACCGCAAGGCGCGCTGGGCCCTGGTACACCCGGTGTATCTCGACGGTCGCCTGGCCGTCCTGATCGGAGCTTTCTTCGACGCGGAGCGAGAGATCGATCAGGACCTGACCGCGGTGATGAAGCTGGTCGCGTCGACGGTCGGATTCCTGTACCGGGCGACCGACACCGAGCGTGCGGCCAGCCCCAGCCCATCCGACGACAGCGAGCTGTTCATCGCCGTGACATCGCACGAGCTGCGCACGCCGGTGACGGTGATCAAGGGGTACGCCGACACGCTGCGCGATCACTGGGACCAGCTCGACGAACGGCAGCGCCGCGAGTCGGCCCGGGTCATCGGGCAGCGCGCGGACGAGCTGGCGCGCATGGTCGACCGCCTGCTCGACGCGAGCGTCACGGTCAACGCGATCAACATCGAGCGGGTGCCGTTCGATCTTGAATTGACGCTGCGCCGCGCGGCCGCCGGGCTCCCGCTGGACCTGCGCAAGCGGCTGCGCATGGAGCTGGACGTGGACCTGCCGCCCGCGCTCGGGCACCGGGTGAGCATCGCGAGCGTGCTCACGGAGTTGGTCACGAACGCACACAAGTACTCCCCCGGCGCGGCCCCGGTGATCCTGTCCGCCGGCTGGGACCGGTGCACCGTGTTCTTCCAGGTCGCCGATCGGGGAATCGGAATTCCCTCCGATAACACGCCAAACACGTTCCAGCGGTTCTGGCAGGGTGAGGCGGGCGATGATCGTCGGTATGGTGGTGCCGGTCTAGGTCTTTTCCTTGTCCGAAAGACTATTGAGCGACAAAACGGTTGGGTGTCCTTACGTCGCCGGGACGGGGGAGGTACCGTCGCAGAGGTACGCCTGCCGCGCGGTGACTTAGGTGTCGGGGAGGCATAGGGTGTCGACGGCCGTCGCAGAGAGCGCCTGGTGCGTGGTGGTTCCCCACCATGCCCGAGGCGCCCGGCAGGCACGGCATCGGCTTGCTGCGGCGCTCGCGGGCACCATTCCCCCAGCCCTGCTGGCCGATGTGATTTCCGTCGCAGGCGAGTTGATCGCCAACGCGATCCGGCACGCCGAGCCGCTGCCGGGCGGGGTGGTCCGGCTCGCGTGGCGGCTGCGCACCTCCGAGGAGGGACGCTCGGTCGAGGTGCGGGTGACCGACGGCGGCGCCGCCCAACTGCCCAGGCCCCGATCCGCGGGCCTCGAAGAGGCCGACGGGCGCGGCTTGACGATCGTCGAGGCGCTCGCCGACCGCTGGGGCGTCGACAGAGACGGCCTCGGCCAGTCCGTCTGGGCCGAGCTCAGCTGACCGGGCGCAGCGCGGTCGATCCGAGCGAAGCCGGCGGCGGAGAGCTGAACTAAGCTGCCGTTCGTGGGAAAGAAGAGCCGCGAGAAGGCCCAGAAGGCCGCTCCGAAGGTCAAGGACATTTTCGTCGCGCGCCCGTTCGGTGGGCTCGCCGATGAGGCGGAGTGGGTCGCCCTGCGGGAGCTGGTGCCGGCCGCGACCGCGCCGCTGCGGCTCAACCCGGAATACGAGGCCAAGTTCGGCCCGCGCGAGATCACGCTCGCCACGGTCCTGCCCATGGCCTGGCCCGCACTGACCAAACCGGATGGTCGCGTGTTCCTTGGGCTGCAACGCAACGACCGCTCCGGCGACGTCAACCGCGACGTGGCGGCGGCCCTGCTCAGGGCGTTCGAGACGGAGCCGGGCAATTCGGTGTCGGTGCCACTGCTGCCGGGCGAGGGGCCACGGCTGGGCGACATCATCATCGACGAGCCGCTCGATATCACCATGCGCACCGGGTTCGAGTTCTGGCTCGACCCCGACCAGGAGCGCGACGAGCAGGTGACCGCGTCGCTTGAGGCGGCCAACTCGTCGATCTTCCCGACGTCGAAGATGTCGGCGGCGCGTGCGGCGTACTGGTGCCGCGTGCCGGGCAAGGCGCACGTGCGCTGGGTTCTGCCCGACGCCGAGACGAGCGCGCTGAACGCGCTGGCCCGGCTGAGCGCGGCGGGCACGCTGAAGCTGGGCGACGACACCCGCTTCGCGGGCATGTTCCGGGCGCACAGTCTGCTTGTGCCAGTGTGGGACCTGCCATCCGAACCGGAGGCCGACGAGTGGGAGCAACCGCTGGCCACGCTGGCGGAGCGCTACGCGCAGGCTATCGCCTCCGACGAGCCGCTGACGGCCGACGAGCGGCGCGCCAAACAGGGCCTCCTGGGCCGCCAGCTCAGCCTCCGCTGAACGATCGCCGCTAAGCCACCGCAGCCACCCGAAGGCGACATCGACTCAGCCTCCGCTGAACGATCGCCGCTGAGGCACCGCAGAGACCGGCTACCCGAAGGGGACGTCGACTCAGCCTCCACTGAACGACCACGACTCAGACATCGCGGAGACTCGACCGGCGGCACGGGCGTCGGCTCAGCATCCGCCGAATGGCCGGGGCTGGACCGACTTGCGGGCCGAGACCTGGGCCCGAAAGGGTGCCGGCTCGGCCTCCGCCGACAGCTTGCGGCCCGGCCACCGCCGAGACCGGCCATCAGAAAGAGGCGTTGACCACCCCGCACCAACAGATCGTCATGTGTCGATTTGCGCTGGTTCCGCCCGCATGAATCAGACATTCATCTATTCACTCAGGTACAGTCGCCCGATAAACCCTGCCCTCCCTATAGGAGAGTTAGAGGATTTTCACGTACGGTAAGGAAACCCTAACTCAGTGCGTGGCACCGCCGGAGGACAGGAAAACATGACCACATACCCATATCGCCCGCAGTTCGGTGAGCCCCTGCGGCTCCCCGCTACGCAATGGGCGAGACGCATCCGCGAGGAACAGCTCGTCAGACGCATGGCAGCAGCCGAGGAGCGTGCGGCACACCGGCTCGGCGCGGAATGGCACGTCATCGAATGGCCCAACCTCAGACCGCCTATCACGGCCGGCAAGACCATGCCCCTTCCCGGCTTTCTCGCCATCGGGCCGGGCGGCCTCTTCTCGGTCTCCATCGCGCAGCACGGCCGAAGCCGGGTCCTGATCGCCGGGGACGTCGTGCAGATCAACGGCAAGCGTCCGTCCTATGTGAACCAGGCTCGCCGCGACGCCAGGCAGGTCGCCAAGGCGATCTCGGGCGCGATCGGGCAGGAGATCAAGGTCTTCCCGGTCCTCGCATTCGTCGGCAACGGCACGATCAGCGTGAACGGCCTGCCGAAGGACTGCGTCGTCACCACCTATCGCGAGCTCGACAAGGTGCTCGCCGCGACCGGACGGCGGATCACACCGTCCACTGCGGACAAGCTCTCTCAGGTCGCGCGCAACCCCGGAATCTGGGGCGATGCCAGCGGTTATCGGTGGTACGCGGAGGGAACAACACCCGGTGACAAGGGCACGACACGCGGGTAACGTGTGCTGACGATGACCCACATCGAGCTCTCACTGTCCCCTTTGCCACAGCCCGCAGCGGAGGCAGAAGTGACCGACCCGCTCGAGCGGTGGGCCACTGCTGTGTCCATGGCAGAGGAATCCTGCCTGATGCTCGACGCCGCGGGGATCATCGTGGCGGCGTCCGGGCCGTGCGCCCGGCTGCTGTGCCTCGGGCAGCCGTTCGAGCTCGTCGGCAGGCACGTTTTGGACCGTGAGGTGCTCTTTCTCATCGACTTCACCGCCGCGGGCAACGAACTCGGCGAATCCGAGCGCGAGCAGATCCCCCCACTGCTCGCGCTCACCTCGGGGCGCCTGGCCCGCGGGCTGCTGCGAGTTCGCAACGCCGAGAGCAGCCGGACGCTGGACGCCATCGCCTCCCCGCTGCGTCGGCACGATGAGGTCGTCGGCTCACTCACCTTTTTCGCCATTGTGTAATTAGCATTACCGCTGTGCCCCTCCCG
>NZ_QJUG01000393.1 GCF_003426775.1 Allorhizocola rhizosphaerae
CACCACACCTAATCGGCCCTGCGAAAAGGATCAGAGCATGCTGGACACAGGACCAGCAGCCCAGTCACACCCTCAACAAACTCGAATCACCAACACCTGACCCAAAGATCACGCCATCACCGAGTCCACGGATTGAGGCTAAGTGCGGTCTCCGCTGAGGTAATGCCTCTTCAACCTGCTCACCTCAGCCTTCAGAATCAAGCGCGTGTGCCACCCACCGGAACGCAATTCCGTCCAGCATGCGCGAAGGCCGGCCACGCCCACGGACGTACGGACTCACGGGCGTCGCTCCCCATGGTCCGGATCCTACGGGCTAGCTGTTGCCGTTCATTGGCCGCCAGAACGTGCGGTAGGGGCTTGTCATTCTGCCCTCGGTGTATCTGTCCTCCGACTTCGATGTTCCGCCCTCGCAACGCTGCGTTGCACTGGTCCAGGCAGACGTTCCGCGAGGTGCCACCTTCGACGATGGCCTCGCTTGGCCTGAGCACAGGCCGGGGCCCGCGAGCACAGCACGTTCAGGAGCCGGTGGTGGGGCGAGTCATCACACGGTGCAAAGCATGGCAGGATCGCGGCCATGTCACTCAGCGTTACCCGCCTCCAGGTCGGCCCGACCGAGATCATCGCCCTCGCCGACGGCGAGGGCCCGTTCTTCTCCCCGCGCGCCGAGGCCTTCCCCGGGGCCACAGCCACTCAGTGGGCCGAGGCCGACCGCTACGACCCGGGCGCGGTCGACGCCGAGGGCCGGTGGCGGCTCCAGTTCCGCGCATACGCGATCCGCAGCGACAAGGGCCTCACCATCGTGGACGCTGGCATCGGCCCGGCGGACAGCCCTGCCGCCTCGTGGGCGCCCGTGCCTGGCAGGCTCCCCGAGTCGCTCGCCGCCGCAGGTATCGACCCGGCCGAGGTCGACACCGTGGTGCTCACGCATCTGCACACCGACCACGTCGGATGGGCGGTCGTGACCGAGGCGGCCGTCCCATCGACGGGCAGCGCAGTGGATCGCAACGCTTCGGCCAGCATCGGGGTGGATGGCTCGACCAGCGACCGCCGCCCCTACTTCCCGAACGCCGAATACCTGCTCCAGCGAGCCGAGTTCGAGGCCCTCGACGCGCTCAATCCGCAACTTCGCGAGACCCTCACCGACCCGCTCGAGGCGGCCGGTCGGCTCCGGCTCCTCGACGGGGATACGCAGTTGCGCGCCGGGCGCACGGTCGCCACGCCCGGTCACACACCCGGTCATCAGAGCGTGCTGGTCGGCAACGGGCGTGAGCTGGTGCTCGTCACGGGAGACCTCCTGGTGCACGCGCTTCAGGTGCTCCATCCCGAGCTCGCCTACTCGCACGAGATCGACCCTGAGGCGGCCCGGCGCGCAAGGGAGCGCATGCTCGACCGCGCAACCGCCACCACGCTGCACCTCGCGACGCCGCATCTGACGGAGCCGTTCATCTCGGTGTGATCGTGGCCGTCCGAGCCGTTCGGCCCGGCTCCCGGGCTGGGACCGTCACCGTCGAGGTGGACACGGATAGGCAGGGCGGCAGCACGATACGGGTCACGTACGACTGACCGCGCTCACGCCAGAGGGGCCAGGGCCTCAGCCTGGCCTCGCGTCCTCAGCGGAAGAACGGCAGGACCATCTCCACCAGCGCGTCGACGTCATCGTCGACCATCGGCTCGCCGGTCATGCCCATTCGGTGGAGCAGGGTCCCGACGACGACGTCGATAAGGAACAAGACCCGGTGCTCCGGCTCGCCGAGCGCGTCCTGGAGCGCGAGCCGGTAGGGGTCCTGCAGCCGGGAGGAGAGGATCTCGCGCAGCTCCGGATCGCTGACACCGTCACTGAACACGCCCGCGAATGCGTCGCCCACCCCCGGTTCGCCGATCTTGCCTGCGGTCCAGCGGATGGCTGAGGACATGATCTCGGCCCGGCTGCCGCCCTCCAGCGGCACCGGGCCGAACGCGTCGAGCAGGCAGTCCACGATCAGCGCCCCCTTCGTCGGCCAGCGACGGTAGATCGTCGTCTTGGCGATGCCGGCGGCAGCGGCGATGCGCTCCACCGTGGCACGCGCGTAGCCCAGCTCGTGGACCGTACGCAGCGTCGCGGCGAAGACCACGTCGTTGACGCCGGAACGCGGGCGGCCGGGCGGCCGGGCGGCTGTGCTCGAAGTCATGGTCACATGATATCGAGTTGCGCTACCGTAGGTTTCGAAACCAGAGGTAGCGAAACCAGAGGAGAGGCCCATGAATGACATCACCGCGATGCGGCCTGCGGTGCCGGACTGGTCCACGGTGACAGCCGAGGAACTGATCGCCTACCGGGACGCCGAGAACCGCGTCCGGGCGTCCACGGCGGCACGGGTGATCACCGGGGAGCCGGACCCCGGTGCCACGATCAGCTGGCAGCAGGTGGCGCTGCCCGGCCGCGAGCTCCCCGTGCGGGTGTACCGCCCCTTGGCCGCAGGCGCCCTGCCCCTCGTGATTCACGTGCACGGAGGCGCCTTTGTCGGCACGGCCGCGCAGTGCGACTGGGTCAACAGCCACCTCGCCGCCCACCTGCCGGCGGTCGTCATCTCGGTCGAGCACCGCCTCCTTGACTGGGAGACGCCGCTGTCCGCCGCCGCCGACGACGGCTGGGACGTGCTCCGGCACGTGGTGGAGCACGCCGGGACATGGGACATCGATCCGGCCCGCGTCGCCGTCTTCGGCGAGAGCGGCGGCGGCCTGGTCAGCGCGCTGGCCGCCATCAGGGCCAAGCGGGCCGGCCTGGGGCTGCGGGCACAGGTGCTGGTCAACCCGGCGGTCGACGTGACCTCGACGGCCTGGACGTACGACTCGACGACCCAGTACGCGGACACGCCCACACTGTCCGTGGCGCTGCTGCGGTTCTTCCAGCGGCTGGCTATCCCCGAGGGCGCCGATGCCCGCGCGCTGTCGCCGCTGTACGCCGACGACCTGAACGGGCTGGCCCCGGCGCTCGTGGTGGTGCCGACTGCCGACCCGATCGCCGACCACGGCCGCCGCTACGCCGAGCGGCTCCAGGCGGCCGGGACACCCACACGGCTCAGCGAGTACCCGGAGGCGGGGCACGGGTTCCTGAGCATGCCGGGCATGGCCCCCGAGGCGACCCCCGCACGGGCGGAGATCATCGCCTTCCTCCGGGAGTGCCTCAGTGAGTGACTCCCGGCCGAACTCCGGCGCAGTGGCCGCGTTGCTGCGCCCGCATGCCGCAAGTTTCACCGCTCTGGTAACACTGCAGGTGATCGCCGCCATAGCAGGCATGGCACCACTACTGGCCGTCATGGAACTGGGCCGCGCGCTGTTGTCGCCCGCCCCGATCGATCGCGATCACGTCTGGCTCGTGGTGTTCGCGGGGGCGGCCGGACTACTGGTCCGGTTACTGTTCACGTCGGCCTCCTCGGGGATAGGGCACCTGCTGGACGGCCAAGTGCAGCTGGCGTTCCGCCGGCGGCTGGCCGCGCACCTGGGGCGCGTGCCGATCGGGTGGTTGTCCCGGCGTCGGACGGGTGAGCTGGCCAAACTGGTGGGCGACGACGTGAGCGCGGTACACCCGTTCATCGCGCACACGCCCGGTGAGCTGGTCTCGGCCTTCGTGGTGCCGCTGGTGTCGCTGGTTTACCTGTTCACCGTCGACTGGCGGCTCACGCTGATCACATTGATCCCGGTGCTGCTGGCGGTGGCGCTGGTCCCGTTGATGATGACCGCCGCCCGGCAGCGGGAGCAGCGCGAGTTCGACGCGGCCATGGGGCGAATCGCGGGCTCGGTCGTGGAGTTCGTCCAGGGCATCGCGGTGGTCAAGGCGTTCGGCGGGGCGGAGCGCACGCACCGGAAGTTTCTGACGGCCACGGACGAGTTCGCCGACACGTTCCTGCGATGGGCGCGCGGGCTGGCCCCGATCGCCGCCGGGATGCAGACGGTGCT
>NZ_QJUG01000394.1 GCF_003426775.1 Allorhizocola rhizosphaerae
TCCGAAACGGCGCGGTCTGCGACCGGGCAAGGGAATCCAGCACTTCCCGCTCACCATCGGATACCGGTAACGGATCGGCAGCAGCAGTCATGACATCGAATACTACACAACTGTCTATTCAAAACTGAGACGGCACACTAGCAGGCCCAGGCCGGAAAATTTGGCGTTCCCCGCTCTGCACGGCATTCACATTTGCCCAGCTGAGAGCGGTGGGCTCTTGCGCAGGTTCGCGCCCTACCCCGGCCAGTTGGTCAGCCGTACGATCCAATCGGGACGTCCGGTTCGGACGTTCGGGCGTACACATTGATTCTCGCCTTCATGTAGCAGGCGGTCAGATGCCGTGTGCTGGCGTCCACAGGTCGGCGATGTGCTGGATACGCCCGCTGACTAACCTGGTTGTTCGTGACCACTGAGACTGATCTGCGGGACTGGCGCTTGGGCCAAATCATCGCTGAACGTCTGTGCGCCGGGATCATGCATGCGTGTGGCTTCGTTGATGTTGATCCACAAGCGACCCTTGGCGGGCCGGACGGGCGCAAGGACATCGTGGCCTTCCGGGACGGCCGTAAGGTTGTCGCGGCCGTCTATTTCCCGCCCACGCCGCCCACGTTCGCGGAGATCAGGGCGAAATACCGTCACGACCGTGATGGAGTGGCGGCCAATCATGCCGACGGCTTCGTGTTTTTCGTCAACCAGCACCTAACACTTGGCCAGCGTCAGGAACTCGCGGGCAGCACTGGCGCCGATGAGATCTTTCACCTGGAGCGGATCAGGTCCCTTTTAGACTCCCCGCGCGGATATGGGCTGCGGCTTGAATACTTAAACCGGCCGATGACTGCTGAGGAGCAGTTGTCGTTGTTCAATGCTCAGCGTCAGGATGTCTTGCATCATCTGCTGACCACGCAGCCGCCGGAAGTCGTCGCCGAGGAAGTTCGGTCTTCGGTGGCGAACCTGAACGTGTGGCAGCTGCGGCTGCTGCACCGGGTACTCATGGAAGCCGGCGGTGCTCACGTCAAGATCGGTGGGCAGTATCGCGAGATGCAAGTGTGGGTTTCTGGCGCTGACGAGGTGCATTTCCAGCCCCCGCCACCGCATGACGTTCCCCGGCTGGTTCTGGATTTGATGCAGTGGTGGCGCGGCGCCTACGTCAGTGTCATCAAGGCAGACCAGGAGGCGGTGATCAGGGTTCTCGCACGGTTCCACTTCGGGCTTTCCTCGATCCAGCCGTTCCTCGACGGAAATGGCCGCCTGGCAAGGGTTCTGATAGACCAGGCGGCAGAAGAGCTCCTGGGCAAACGCATCGCGGCGGATCTCACCGGTTCCTACCCGGCCTACCACCAGGCGCTGCGGGCAGCTGACGCGGGCGACCTAGAACCCCTGACCGACCTGATCCGGGTCGCACTCGAAGGATGATCATTGCTCCCCGAGGGCAGCCGTGTGAAAAGGACGGGAAGGATGTCAGAGGCAGGAGCTACGCTTTCCCGGCTATGGCGAACAAGACTGACAAGAGCGCGGTATGACCGGCTCGCCGGGTATCCCGCGCCACCGTCTACCAACCGGAGACGATCACCCCCGGTTCGTGGCGGAGGGCCGCGCGCCGGTAACGCATGAGGATGAGCGCCACCGCAGCCGGGTGAGCGGCATCACCTCATGGCAGCAGGTCTCCCAGGTCAAGAACACCTACGGGGTGGTGCCCATCGTCCCATTCCCGTGCAGCCCGGACCTGGGCGAGGAGCCGGAGGCCGTATTCGCCGGGGTGCTCGATGTTCAGGACCGGATCAACTTCGGCATCTTGAACCGGATGACCGCCGAACGGTACGGCGCGTTCCGGCAAAAACATGTCACTGGGCACAAGTTCAAGCGCAGCACCGACCCGGACACCGGCATGGAAATCGTCGAATCGTTCCAGCGTGAAGGTGATCGCGACGTTGGCGGCGTGCCCGGCCGAGGTAGACCGGGACACGGCGGTCGCCGTCCTCGTGGGGATGACGTCGCGAACGCTTGCGTACCGCGGGCGAGGCCGCTACCCGGTCGACAAGGCAAAGGACGTTTTCGAGAAGCTGATCGTGCTGCTGGGGCGTGGAAACCCGTTGGTGGACGAACAGCGATCTGAACTCGTGGAAGCCGGTGACCCGACACACCATCGACGCTCTTGTCGTCGGTACCGGCGGCGGAGTGCTGGTCGCGGTGCTGGCGACGGACGAAGACTGACTCAACGAGACGTGTGGTGGTGATGCACGAGTATCATCAGCAGCTGCGTGACCGGTTCCTCGCTGCCCCGATCATGGCCGCCGACGCCGTGGCTCGCGTTGCCCACGCCACACAGGTACATACCTGTGGGTGCTACTGGGTGTCGGCTTCGCAGCCGATCCGGCCAGCGGCACCGACCTCCTCATGGTCGTCTCGCACGACGATCGCGGCCTGTTCGATCCGGCCACGGGCGCGAAGATCGCCCACGATCGTGACCCGGATCCGGGCCTCTACATCCCGACCGGACCGGCCCTGCCCGGGGATTGGCCCGCTGGCCGACACGCGGGTCCGCATCGCCGGGCTCTTCGGTGGCGCCCTGCACACCGCCACCGACGACGGCTGGACCGTCGATGGCGTCGCACCCGACTGGCCCAACGAACACGTCGCGCTCTCCCTGGACGGCGATATCTACCGTGGCACGGTCGGTACGCATTGGTGGCCCATCTTCGACTCCGACTACTCGGAGCTTCGCGCTACCGGCTTCTCGGCCTCCGGGCGCACGCTCCTGGTCGCCACCAGCAGCGATATCACGCTGTGGCACCGCAGGTGATCGAGTAGAGTGCGGCCGTGACGACGAGGGCGTACCGCGAGTTGACCGGCGACGAGAAGGCGGTCTGGGATCGCTTCGACGTGGAGTTCGACTTCCGGCCCAGCATGCACAGTTTCCCGGCGATCACCGAGCCGACCCCGTCGGTCACCTGGAGCCTGAGCACCCTCGACGACGATCCTGGATACCTGCGCCTGGATCGCCTAGTCGAGATCGTGCACGCCGGATTCACGGCGCTGGCGGGCGAGGGTTCGATTCTGTGCCTGGACTGGCAGCACCTGTGTTACCAGGTCTGGCCCAGCCTTATCGGGCCGGAGAACATCGACCCGCCGGGACAGCCTGGCTGGCCGTTGTCGCCGTGCCCCGACGGCGACTACTTCATCTACCTCGCGGAGGACTTCAGGTTCGGCACTTTTGGCCACCCCTGGGAGCCGTCGCTGTGCGTGTTCGGCGGCGACCTCTTGGCTCTGGTCGAAGCCGACCTGCATGAAGTCCTCGGCAAGGTCATGAGACGCGACGGCCGGCAGGTGACGGTATGAGCGAGGAACTGTTCGATGAGGCCAAGCGGCAGATGATGGCCGCCGGGACCCCAGTGACGGCGTGAACCTGGACGACATGAGTATCGACTTCGACGCCTACCTCAGCAGGGCGAAGCTGTTCGAGCACGTCGCGGTTCACCAGACCGGCGACGCGGACTGTCTGCTCATCGCGTCGTGCCGCGTCGCCCCGGGCGGGACTCCGACGGTGGTCGGCGAAACGCTCGCCAGCAGTTCCCGTTCGATGGTGGTGCCCCGGGCCGAGCCGTCGAACACGGCGTGGCCAAAGTGACCGTCGTTGTTCGGGGTGATGCGCAGGCGCTCAATCACTTCGACCGCGGCCGCTTCGATAAGCGGCACACGGCGCGCGCCGTACAGAGCTAGGTTTGGACGCAGCAGAAAACGCACAGCCCAGTCAAAAGGCGGTGCCAAGCGTTCCGGTGTGTGTGACTGGACCCCGATTATTGGTCCACAACCGATGAGAGTTCTTCGTGGTTGTTGATCCACTGCTGACGGAACGCCTCGGGGGTGAGGCCGTCCAGCGAGCCGTGGGGTCTGTACGTGTTGTACTCGATTCGCCAGTCCTCTG
>NZ_QJUG01000395.1 GCF_003426775.1 Allorhizocola rhizosphaerae
CCACGAACTGCGCTCGCCGCTGCAGACCCTGTCGGCCGCGGCCAGCGTGCTGTCGCGGCACACCGAGGGCATGAACCCGCGTGCGGCCGCGGCGGCGAGCCTGGTGGCCGGCGAGGTCGGCCGGTTCCAGGCGCTGGTGTCCGACCTGCTGGAGCTGGCGCGCGGCGACCAGCCCGCCAGCCTGGAGCCAACCGACGTGGCCGAGCTGGCCCGCGCGGTGTGCCGTGCGCGCGGCCTGCCCGCGTCCAAAGTGGACATCCAGCCCGGCACGGAGGTGGTGTGGCCACTGGACCGGCGGCGGTTCCGGCAGGCGCTGATCAACCTCGCCGACAACGCCGAACGGCACGGCGGCGGGCTGTGTTGCATCCACATCGGACAGTCCAATGGGGTCAGGACCGTGGACGTCGACGACGAGGGCCCGGGGGTCAGCCCACCGGACCGGCACATCATCTTCGACCGGTTTGTGCGCGGGCGCACCGCGGGTGCCCGCGGTGACGCCGACGGCGCGGGGCTCGGGCTCGCTCTGGTGCACCAGCACATCACCGCACACGGCGGCACCATCACGGCGCTCACCCGGCCTGGCGGCGGCGCCCGGTTCCGCATCGAACTGCCTGCGGAGTCATCGTGAAACGCCTACTGGGCCTTGTGCTTGTGCCGGTGGCCGGCCTCCTCTTGGCGGTCGGGGGATGCGGCGTGCCCGTGCAGTCCGAGCCGCATCCGGTGCCGCTGCCCGACCGCACCGCGCATCCGTCACCAAACCAGACGTCGTCGCCTGCCGGTGCCCTAACCCAGTTGTTGTACCTGATAAGGGACGGCCGATTGGTGAGAGTCGAGCGAAGCGTGCCCACCGAGCCGGAGGCGGGAGCCCACTTGCAGACCCTGCTCGCCGGGCCGACCCCCGCCGAACAGGAGCAGGGGCTGTCCAGCGCGCTGCTGGGCACCGATCTGGGCCTGACCGTGCGGGTCGCCGGCGGGCAGGCGGTCGTGGAGCTGGCCACCGGCCTGGAGGGCACCGGCCGCACCGACGACATCCTGGCGTTCGCCCAGATCGTGTGCACGCTCACCAGTAGGGCCGACATCACGAGCGTCACGTTCACGCGGGCCGGAGAGCAGGTCGAGGTGCCGCGGGCCGATAGCTCACTGACCCGGGCGCCGCTGACGGCGGCTGATTATGCGAGCCTCATAGGTCGAAGCGGACCGTGATCGCGGTACCTGGCCCGCGATCGCCGATCTCGACGTGATCGCAGAACGCACGCACGAGCCACGGCCCGCGCCCGCCCTCCCGGGCCTGCTGCGCCCGGCCCGTGCCGTCGGCCGCCACACAGGGTGCAGCGTGCCCGCCCCGCGTCGGTCGCGGGCTCGGTGGCCACCACCAGCAGCTGGCTGAGGCGTTCCTCGCGCACACCGAGGGGCTCGGCATGCGCGGCCACCGCCGAGCGCAGCTGGTAGGGGCTGTCCAGATCGAACGAGACGGTCAGCCGGGCGGCATCGAATCGGTGAAGCAGACGACCCACTGCCCGCGGTCGAGCCCGTCGGCGACGAACTCGCCCACGAAGTCGATGCGCTCGTCGGGGTCGGTATGTGTCACACAGGCATGATCCCCCAGACCGAACTGGTCGACCGCCACCGCGTCTGCCACCCGCCACCCTCCTAATCAGACACACTTAGCCCGGGACGGGCTTGGGCACGGTACCCGCCGCGGGGGTCCGCAATCCGAGGGCTCACATCCTATTTAGACATCAGCACAAGGAAACGGTAGCTCAGCAGGCCTTCGAGGAGCGCGTGCTGCAAAGCGTTGCCCCCGACAAGCGATTGCCAGTATTCACCCGACGGACGCAGGGGCCGGCCGAGCGCGAGCAGCAGGCTGACCCAGCGGTCCCGGGGCCGGCGCAGCTCCAGGTGTGCGGTCAGGTCCAGGTCGCGGGACATCGTCAGGCCGTGCTTGGCCGCCAGCGTGCGGACCTGCTCGACGGTGAGCAACGAACTCGCGTGCCAGCCGGCACGAAACTCGCGCAGCAAACGGGTGCCGCGGGCCGTGCCCGGCGGGGAGCTCGACGTGAGGAAGTCGTCGCAGAGCACGAGCTTGCCGCCGGGGCGAAGTGTGCGCGCGGCCTGCTGAAAGTACAGATCCGGGTCGGGGCTGTGAATGAACGCCTCGATGGAGAAGGTCAGATCGGCGATGCCGGCCAGATCGTCGGGCACCGCGAGATAGTTGCCCTCGCGGCAGCGCACCCGCGAGCCGGCCCCGGCCTCGGCGATGAGTCGCGTGGCGCGGGCCGCCTGGGCCGGGCTGAGCGTGATGCCCTCGCCCCGCATGTCGGTCCGGCCCGCCAGGTAGAGCAGGCTCGCGCCGAGCCCGCAACCGAGGTCGACGACCGTGGGGCGGGCGATGTCGGGCGGCAGGCTGTCCAGGATGAGCTCGTCGACGTGGTGGAACGCGGCCGAGCGTGTGGTGACGCCGGGTCCCCAGACGGCGCGGTGAATGGAGGCGCCGCCCTGGCCGAGCCGCTCGAAGGCGGCGGCGTTGCGGTCGTAGTAGCGCCGGACGCGTGCGGTGAGCTGGTCAACGTCGGTCTCGGGGGTCATGGCGGCCCACTCTACCGGCACGGCACGCGTTGCATCGGGTGCGCGGGTGACGTTGACCTTCCACTTCTGGTCGGTTGCCACGGTCACCTACTACGTGACCAAGAACGGCACCTCCGTCACCGGTTCGGCTACCTAATTGGTGCTGCCGCAGCAGGCGTTCCGCTATCCTCCTCACACGCCGAGTGAACGCGATCGCCTGCTGCGGCTCTACCGTGACCGCGGGGCGACCTGCACTGTCCAATTACGACATTGATGTCCGCGTGCTCCGCGTGAGGGGTTGACCGACGGGGCTATCGTCCGTGTCCATGAGTGCCTCGGGAACACCAACGCTCGCCTGCCCGCTGTGCCACAGCATCGACTTCCAGCAGGAGGAGGGGCGCCTGGACAGCAAGTGGGGTCTCACCTCCCACAAGATGACGCTGCTGATCTGCACGAACTGCCGCCACATCCTGCACTTCTACGACCGCAACTCCATCTTCGACTTCGACTGACCCCCTTTCATGATCAACCTGACAGGGGTGGCGGTTTGTGGTGGGGCTGGGACGGGTAGACGACCGGTATGGCGGAAGATGGGGATCGGCATGTGCTCGGCGACCCGATCACGCGGCTGATGCGGTCGCCCGCCGGGGAGGCGTCCGCGCTGGCTGACCAGACGCCGCCCGCGCAGCTGACCGACGATGAGCTGCGGCGCGAGCTGACCAGCCTGGAACTTGTCGTACGGGAGGCCCCCGAGCGCGGGATCGAGCCCGGCGTCATGGAGTTGGTTCAGAGGCGGGTGGCCGCGCTGCGCAGTGAGTTCGCGCGCCGCGTGCCCGGGTCGTGAACCCGGACATCACAGTTGGCGTGGCCACGCGCAACCGGCGATCGCTGCTACTCGAAACGCTGGCCCGGCACGAAGCCCGGATTAACGTGGTGGACAACGCATCCACCGATGGCGGAAGGTGATCCGGCTGCCGTTCAGCGCTGGTGCCGGTGCCGCCCGCAACCTCGGAGTCAGGCATGCCCCCAGCCGCTGCTGGCGCTCGATCTGGCGGCCGCCCGCGGGAAATTGTCCTATGTGGACGAGTTGGTGGTGCGGCGCCTGCCCGGCCCTCGACACGGGACGCGAGCCGCACGCGAGGTGCAGCAGGCCCGCAACGCGCTGCTGACGGCTTGGGCGCTCCTGAAATGCGTCCCTGAGTGAGGCGTCCCTGAGTGAGGCGTCCCCTGGGAGGAGCGTCCCCTGGGAGGAGCGTCCCCTGGGAGGAGCGTCCCCTGGGAGGAGCGTCCCCTGGGAGGAGCGTCCCCTGGGAGGAGCGTCCCCTGGGAGGAGCGTCCCCTGGGAGGA
>NZ_QJUG01000396.1 GCF_003426775.1 Allorhizocola rhizosphaerae
GGCCTGCGCGGCGGCCCGGGTGGCGCGACCGCCTCGCGCAGCAGCGCGGCCAGCCGCATCCGTGCGGCCTGCCGGTTGGCCAGCTGCGCCCGGTGCTCGCTCGCGGTGATCGTGATCACGCCGTCGACCAGGCGCCCGGCGAGCCGCTCGATGGCCCGCTCCCGCAGCGGCGAGGGCAGATTGGCCAGGTCGAACGACAGCTCGACCCGGCTGTCGGCGGTGTTCACGCCCTGCCCGCCGGGGCCGGAGCTGCGCGAGAACCGCTCGGTCAACTGTGCCGCGGGGATCACGAGCCGCTCGGTCACCTGCAGATCGTCGGCCATGCGCACATTATGCCGGTGGCCCCGTGGCACTGGCTTCTTCAGGCGAAGCCGTGCTCTTGGGGCGCGGGTGAGGCTCATCGCGAAGCGTTGAACCTCACCCGCTGCTCAGGCAAGGCTGGCGTTGAGGGTGATTTCGGCGCCGGGAGAGAGCAGCCGGGAGATCGGGCAGGTCGCCTTGGCGTCCTCGGCGATCTTGTCGAACTCGCTCTTGTCTATGCCAGGCACCGTTGCGTTGGTGACAAGGTCGATCTTCGTGACGGTCATGCCGGCGTCCGTCTTCTCCAGGTGGACGTTGGCCGTCGTCTCCACCGACGTTGGTGTGAAACCGGCCGTGGCCAGCTTGTTGGCGAACGCCATGGAGAAGCATCCGGCGTGGGCGGCGCCGATGAGCTCCTCGGGGTTGGTCCCCTCACCCTCCTCGAAGCGGGACTTGAACGAGTAGTTCCCCTCGCCGAGACCCGTCTTGATGGTGCCGGAACCCTCGGGAAGATTTCCCTGCCAGCGGGCTGATGCTTTGCGAATAGGCATATCTGGAGACGCTATCTCACCGTCCACGAGCGGTCGCGCGCACGGCCCGTGGAATGTCGGACCTCTGTGCGAGGATGCCGGGTGTGAGACTTGACGGCAAAGTTGCGCTGGTCGCGGGCGCGACGCGGGGGTGTGGCCGGGCGATCGCGGTGGAGTTGGGGCGCGCCGGGGCGACGGTCTATGTGACCGGCCGGACCGACCGGCACCACCGGTCCGAGATGGACCGGCCGGAGACGATCGATGAGACCGCCGAGCTGGTCACCGCCGCGGGCGGGGTGGGCATCCCGGTGCGGGTCGACCACCTCGAGCCCGACCAGGTGGCCGGTCTCGTGCAGCGGGTCGAGGCGGCGCACGACCGGCTCGACGTGCTGGTCAACGACGTGTGGGGCGGCGACATGTTCACCGAGTGGGGCAAGCCGCTGTGGGAGCATCCGCTGGAGCGCGGGCTGCGCCTGCTTCGGCTGGGCATCGACACGCACATCATCACCAGCCACGCGGCGCTCCCGCTGCTGATCCGCCGCCCGGGCGGTCTGGTCGTCGAGGTGACCGACGGCACGGGGTGGTTCAACGAGGCCAACTATCGCGACTCGTTCTTCTACGACCTGGCCAAGGTTTCGGTGCAGCGGCTGGCCTTCGCCCAGGCTGCCGAGCTCAAGCCCTACGGCTGCACGGCCGTGACGGTGACGCCCGGTTTCCTGCGCTCCGAGGCGATGCTCGACGGGTTCGGCGTGACCGAGGCCAACTGGCGCGACGCCGTGGCCAAGACGCCACACTTCGCCCTGTCCGAGACCCCGACCTATCTCGGCCGCGGCGTTGCCGCGCTGGCCACCGACCCCGACGTGGCGCGGTTCGCGGGCAAGACGCTGTCCAGCGGCGACCTCGCGGCCGAATACGAGCTGACCGATGTGGACGGTTCCCGGCCCGACATCTGGCGCTACTTCGCCGACCACGGCGCCACCGAAACCACCCCCATCGAC
This sequence comes from Allorhizocola rhizosphaerae, assembly GCF_003426775.1. Lineage (GTDB taxonomy): Bacteria > Actinomycetota > Actinomycetes > Mycobacteriales > Micromonosporaceae > Allorhizocola > Allorhizocola rhizosphaerae. The sequence goes on from NZ_QJUG01000396.1 coordinate 1,829, forward strand.
CCCACCCCCTACCGCTAACCACCCTCCGCGCCTCGGGCCTTCTCGGGTCGATCATTAACTTACGTCCATGTTCGGCGCGTGTCGCGGCACCAACGTCATGATCGACGCGGGGGCGGCCCGGCCACGTGGCGTCCCGAGCGGTCCCGGCGGGTGGTGTGCGCGCTCGACACCGGGCGCCGCCCGCGGGCCAGGGCACCATCAGCGAATCGACATCCGGAAGTATCCCGTCGATACCGCTGCGATATCCAAAAATTATTGTGTACCGATAGCGTGCGCGCATGTTTGCCCGCATCCTCACCGGCTTTACCGTCCTCATTGGAGCGACGCTCGCGCTCGCGCAGCCCGCGACCGCCGTGCCGACCGACGCCGCGCTCGCGCTGCGCTGGGCACCGGTGCACTACCAGGACTCCGACAGCAGCGACTACGACGCCGACTATCTGTCCAGGGTGGACTTCGACGGCGACTGGATCGCGCAGAACAACTGGGAGGCGCAGGACGACAGCGTGTCCCGCCTGATCGGCGCCGTCTACTACTCGGTGGTCGAGACCTCGACCCATTGGCACCTGGTGTACGCCTATTATCACCCGCGCGACTGGGAGGACTACCCCGACCCGTTCGGCCAGTACACGCACGAAAACGACATGGAGGGCGCGCTGCTGGTCGTGCGCAAGGACGGCAGCGAGTACGGCGTGCTTGAGGCGATGGTGACCGTGGCGCACACCAACTTCTACTCCTACACACCGCCGGGAAGCCCCTACACCGGTGGGCGGGAGAACGTCGACGGCACGATCTTCATGCAGTCCCACAACGGGGTGTCCCGCCCGACCACCCGCCAGGAGGCCAAGGGGCACGGCTGCTACGCCTGGAACGGCACGGACTTCCCGGGCGGCGACGGTGTCGTGTACTTCCCGTCGTCGGGCGCCGGCGAGGTGCCTTCGGGCGGCAACGATCGCTCGGTCGGGTACCGGCTGATCGATATCTTCGACGCGAGCGGGCTCTGGGCGCACCGTTCCGACTCGGCGACGTTCGCCGGCTTCGGCACGTTCCGCGGGGACAACGGCAAGGACAACGCGGCGAACGCACCATGGGGCTGGGACGACGGCGACGACGGCTCCGACCTGCAGCGCGGGCTGCTCGCCACCGATCCCGCCAAACTCGTGTCCATCTATTTCGCGAACGAGGGCAATTTCGCGCTGACCTACACCCGGAATGCCTATCGCGCGTGAACGCATGTCCAGCTGAGGCGGCTATCCCAAACCACTGCCATACTTTCGAGGTGTCGTTGCAGCGCCGTCACGGGGTAGCCGTCCTCAACCAAGCCCGCGCGCACGTCGACGCGGGTGAGCTGGCGGCCGCGCAGGAATTGCTCAGTCAGCTGCTGGCGACCTTGCCGGCCGATCCGCGCAAGGCAAGACCCGCCGAGGCCGAGGCGGTGGCGCTGCAGACGGGCGTCCTGCTCAGCCTCGGCGACGCGCATGCCGCCCGCGGCTGGGCCGCCTACGGCCATGCGATCTTCCGCCGGCTGTATGGCGACCACGACCGGCGCACTTTGCACACCCTCGGGCTGCTCGCCGCGGTCCTGACCCGGGTGGGGGCGCACGGTCGCGCGGCGCAGCGGTACCAACATCTGATTGAAATCTTCAGCGAGCTCGATGGCCCGGGCTCGGAGCGGGCGCTGGCGGCCAAGGCGGATCTGGCCACCGTCGAGCACGCACGCGGCCAGTGCGCCCCGGCGCGGCTGCGGCTCGCCGAGGTCATCGAGGAGCACCAGGCCCAGTTCGGCGTCGCGCATCCGGTCGGGGTGCGCATGTTGGCACGTCTGGCCGCGATGTGGCGCGACTGCGGCGAGCTTGCCGAGGCGCAGGGCCTGCTTGCCCAGGCGCGGGCCAACGCCGCGGGGCTCGGGCGCGAGGTGCACGAGCTGCTGGCCACGGCCGCCGTGACCCCGGCCGACCCGAATCATGTGTGCGCCTCGACGCCCCTTCCCGCCGAGCCGGCGATCCCGGAAGTGGAGATCGCCGAAGTGCCGGTACCGGTGCCG
>NZ_QJUG01000397.1 GCF_003426775.1 Allorhizocola rhizosphaerae
GTGCCCGACATCGCGGCGGTCACCGACGCCGGCGGCCGGTTCACCTTCGGCGGGCTGGGTCCGGGGGCGTACCGGCTGCGGGCGAACGGGCCCGGCGGTGGGCAGGGCGAGGCCGATGTCACCCTGCCCGGTAACGAATGCGTCATCCGGCTGGACCGGTAGTCCAGAGTGGACGCTGCCTGTGCTCGCGCGTGTACGGTGCGCAAGCGTGCGCCTACCGATAACAGGGGGTGACGGTCGGGGCGGCAACCACTAGGTTCGGGAACATGTTCGAGGCGAGCTTCTGGGAGAAGATCAAGGCCAATGACATGCAGCCGCCCCGGGACCAGCCGATCGACCTGCTGATCGAGGAGCTGGAGCACATGCTGCGCTCGCCGGTGGAGCAGACCCGCGACACGTTCGCCCTGGAGATCCTCGGCGACTGGGTGCTGGCCGGGCACTGCGATCACGACCTGGAGGACCTGGGCGGGCGGCTGTGCGCGGCGTTGTTCCGCGGGCTGGGCGAGCAGGAGTCCGACACGGTGTTCGGCCGCTCGTTCTCGGCATTGACCTTGGGGCTGTGCATCGAGCGGGACAACACCGTGCGGCTGCTGCCGGCCGAGACGGTGCTGCAGTGGCTGGGCGCGTTCCTGATGTGGTGGGAGCTGGAGGCCGACCTGCGCGGGGTGATCGACCCGCACAAGGGGGTGGCGCATGCGGTGGCCCACGGCGCCGACGTGATCGCCGCGGTGGCCCGTTCCCGGCACCTGCCCACCGAGCAGGCGCGGGTGCTGCTGGGCAGTGTGGTGGTGCGGCTGCGCACCGCGACCACCGGGCCGCTGCTGTTCGGCGAGGACGACCGGCTGGCCTACGCCACCATGGCTTTGCTGCACCGCGGTGATCTCGGGGCGGCCGATCTGCGGCAGGCCATCGAGCCGCTCAACCACCTGGGCCGCACCGAGCAGCGCTTCGACCTGCAGCCGTCGGCGTATGGCCGGCTCAACTCGCTCAACTGGCTGCGCGCGCTGTATCTGCAGTTGCGCCTCGGGGTGCAGCCGATGCCGTGGGTGGCCGACGCCTCCCACTTCGGCCGGCCGGTGCCGCAGCGCGCCGAGATGCTGGCCGCGTTGGAGCACACCTTGCGGTACTACTCGTACTGGTTTGCCTAGGCTGGGCTGCGTGAATCAGGAACTGTGGAACTCGGTCGACTCGTACATCGCCGGCAAGCTGGTCGGCGAGGATCTGGATTTCGTGCTCAAGGCCAGCGACGCGGCCGGGCTGCCGCCGATCGCGGTGTCCCCGGCGCACGGCAAACTGCTGCACCTGTACGCGCGGGCGATCGGCGCGCGCCGGGTGCTGGAGATCGGCACCCTCGGCGGCTACAGCACGATCTGGCTGGCCCGGGCGCTGCCCGAGGACGGCAAAGTGATCACCTGCGAGTACAGCGCCAGGCACGCCGAGGTGGCCAAGGCCAACCTGCAGGCGGCCGGGGTGGCCGGCAAGGTGGAGATCCGGGTCGGCGCGGCCCTGGACACCCTGCCGCAGCTTTCCGGTGGTGAGCCGTTCGACCTGGTGTTCGTCGACGCCGACAAGGAGAACAACCCGCACTACTGGCAGTGGGCGCTGCGGCTGACCCGGCCCGGCGCGCTGATCATCGTGGACAACGTGGTGCGTGGCGGGAAGGTGGCCGCCGCGTCCGACGAGCCGATGATCGTGGGCACCCGCGCCCTGTATGACGCCGTGGCCGCCTCCGGGCAGCCGGCCACGGCCGTGCAGACCCTGGGGGTCAAGGGCTACGACGGGTTCCTCATCGCCTTGCGCACCGACGAGGCGTAGGAGCGGGCCTCGGCGTCGTCGGCGTATTTGGTGCGCGGCCAGAAAAAGCCGCGCAGCCCGTCGCCTTTGACCCGGGGCACCACATGGGTGTGCAGGTGCGGCACGCTTTGGCTGACCCGGTTGTTCATCGCCACGAACGTCCCGCCGGCCTGCAGCCCCTCCTCCACCGCGGCGGCGACGGCCTGCACCCGCAGGAAGTACGGCTGCACCGCCGCGGCGGGCAGGTCGGCCAGCGTGGCCACATGCGCACGCGGCACCACCAGCACATGCCCTTTGAACACCGGCCGCACGTCCAGGAACGCGGCCACCTCGTCGTCGCTGTGCACCATGAACCCGGGTTTGTCGCCGGCGGCGATGGCGCAGAACAGGCAGTCGGTCATAGCCCTGCCAAGCTATCACCGCCCGCGGCGGCCCAGGGCCGAGGTGCGGCGGGTACCTGACCGACGCCGCAGCGTGGCAACACGGCCGAAACCTGGCCGGGTTAATTTCGCCGCATGCTGATCAGACCCATGGCCGCTGACGACGCCCACCAGGTGTTGGCCATCTACCAGGCCGGGTTGGACACCGGCCACGCCAGCTTCGAGACCACCGCGCCCGACTGGCCCGCCTTCGACACGACGCGGCTGCCCGGCCACCGGTTCGTCGCACAGGACGGCGAGATCGTGGGCTGGGTCGCGGTGTCGCAGGTGTCGGCCCGGCCCGTCTACCGCGGCGTGGTCGAGCACAGCATCTACATCTCCCCCGCCGCCCACGGCCAAGGTGTGGGCCTGGCGCTGCTGCACCGGCTGATCGCCTCCACCGAGGCGGCCGGCATCTGGACCATCCAATCCGGAGTGTTCCCGGAAAACAAGGCCAGCCTGCGCCTGCACGAAAAGGCCGGGTTCCGCACGGTCGGGGTGCGTGAACGCGTCGGCCGCCACCACGGGGTGTGGCGCGACGTGGTGCTGCTGGAGCGGCGCAGCCCGACCGTGGGCTAGAGGGTCTTCGTGAAGAAGCCGACCTCGCCGGTGCGCAGGTCGTCGCACACCCGCACGCCGCGGCCGGGCTTGCCGGCCCGGCCGCGGCGCGACAGCGGGCTCACTGCCGCCGCGGTGACACGTTTTCGGCCTGCGGGCCCTTGGGTCCCTGCGTGATGTCGAACTCGACCGGCTGGCCCTCCTCCAGCGACCGGTATCCCTGTGTCTGTATGGCGGAGAAGTGAACGAACACATCAGGCCCGCCGTCGTCCTGCTGGATGAAGCCGAAGCCCTTGTCGGCGTTGAACCACTTCACTTTGCCTGTTGCCATGACGCGCAATCCCCTTTGTCGCAAACTCGCTCGATCCTAGAGGCAGGTGTCGGCCAAAGCAGGCATTACCCGTCAGGCCAGCGTGTCTACCGTGATGTCGAGCCGGTCACCGTCGGCGCGCACGTCGTATCCGAGCTCGCGCAGGGCCGCGGCCAGCGCGGCGGTGCCGTCGACGGCCACCCCGGCCAGGGCCAGGTCACGCACCAGCCGGCCCTTGGTGGCCTTGTTGAAGTGGCTGACCACCTTGCCGTCGTGCAGCACGCGGACGGTGGCCGCGTGGGCCGGGCGCCACATGCCCTGATAGGGGCCCGAACGCAGGTCCACCGCGAACTGCCGGCTGTGCATGGCGGTCAGCCGGCGCCGCCACCAGGACCCCAGCGCCGCGTCCAGGCCCGGCAGCCGCACGCCGGGCGGGCAACGGTAGGCCGGGATCCGGTCGCCGAGCCCGACCATGCCCCACAGCGCCGAGAACACCACCACCGAGGCGCGGGCGTAACGCTGCGCGGCCGGGGGCAGGGTGGCGTAGTCCAGCGCCGCATACAGCACGCCCGTGTACACCTTGGCCGCCGCCGCGGCGGGGGCCTGTTCCAGCCGGGCGTTGCGGGCCACCTCACCGGCCTGCCCGGCGGTCAGCCCGAGCGTGTGCCGGGCGGTTTCGGCCTCGCCCCGGCACAG
>NZ_QJUG01000398.1 GCF_003426775.1 Allorhizocola rhizosphaerae
CCGCGCGTGACCCCGGCCGCCCCGCGCGTGACCCGGCATCGCCTGGCTAAGTCACCGCCCGCCGCGTGACCCGCACCGCCCGGCTAAGCCACCACCCGCCCAGCACCCGACCGCCCGCCGCGTGACCCGGCACCGCCTGGCTAAGCCGGGGCGAGCGGCGGGGCGGCATGGGCAGGGCAAACGGCGGGCTGCGGCATGGGCAGGCAAATGACGTCAAAGCGGGATGCGGCTAACACCAGGAATGCGCATGGAGACCACACAAACCACACAAGTCTTCAGTCACAATGGGCGACGTGACCGACATCCCGCGCCGTGCCGTTGCCCGCACAGCGAAGCTGGCCTCGCTGCCGCTCAGCTTCGCCGGCCGGACCATGCTCGGGTTCGGCAAGCGCGTGACCGGCCTGGCGTCCGAGGTTATCTCGGCCGAGATTCAGGAGCGCACGGCCGAGCAGCTGTTCAGCGTGCTGGGCCAGCTCAAGGGTGGGGCGATGAAGCTCGGGCAGGCGCTGAGCGTGTTCGAGGCCGCCCTGCCCGACAGCCTGGCCGAGCCCTACCGGGAGGCGCTGACCAAGCTGCAGGAGGCGGCTCCCCCGCTGCCCGCCGCGACGGTCCACAAGGTGCTCGCCGGTCAGCTCGGCGCCGACTGGCGCAAGCACTTCCGCGAGTTCGACGACAGCCCGGCCGCGGCCGCGAGCATCGGGCAGGTGCACCGCGCCGAGTGGAAGGTCCCGCGCAAGCGCACCGGCATCCCGGTCGCGGTCAAAATTCAATACCCGGGCGCCGGCGACGCACTGCTCGCCGATCTGAGCCAGCTTTCCCGCATGGCCGGGCTGTTCAAGGTGCTGCAGCCGGGCCTCGACGTCAAACCACTGGTCGCCGAGCTGCGCAAGCGCGTCGTGGAGGAGCTCGACTACGAGCTGGAGGCGCAGAGCCAGACGGCGTTCGCCGAAGCATACGCGGGCGACGACGAAATTCTTGTGCCCAAGGTGATTGCGGGCGCCGAGCGGGTGCTCGTCACTGAATGGGTCGAGGGCACACCACTTTCCAAAATAATCTCATCCGGTACGGTGGCCCAGCGCGATCGTTCCGGCCGGCTCATGGCCACGCTGCACTTCTCCGCCCCGAAGCGGGTGGGCCTGCTGCATTCCGACCCGCACCCAGGCAACTTCCGGCTGCAGCCCGACGGCCGCCTCGCCGTCATCGACTTCGGCGCCGTGGCGCGCCTGCCCGAAGGCCTGCCCGAACCGGTGGGCCGCCTGGCCCGGCTCGCGTTGCAGGGCAAGGCTTCCGAGGTGCTGGCCGGCTTGCGCGCCGAGGGTTTCGTCAAGCCCGATCTCGACGTCGACGCCGACCTGATTCTCGATTATCTGCGCCCAATGCTTGCGCCGCTTGAGGTTGACGAGTTCCGCTTCACCCGCGCATGGTTGCGGGCCGAAGCCGCGCGCATCGCCGGCCCGCGCAGCCCCGCCTATCAGCTTGGCCGCCAACTGAATCTGCCGCCGTCGTACCTGATGATTCATCGTGTGACGCTCGGTTCGATCGGTGTGCTGTGCCAGCTCGAAGCGAAGGCGCCGTATCGCTCCATTTTGGAGGAATGGCTGCCCGGCTTCGCCCCGTAGCAATCCCAAGGAATTCATTCGCGCCAAGCATCCGCGTTCACTACAGTCTCATTCATGAGCCACGAGCACCCACTTGCCTATCTGCTGGGGATCGAAGGCACGGCTCTGCTCCGTTCATTCGTCGGCGACTGTGACTTCGATCGCGAGTTCGCGCAGGCGCGCATTGCCGAGATCCGCCGCCTGCCCGACGACAAAAAGCTTTGCGGCGCAGGCATTTCCGTCGGACGTGTCGACGCACCCGAGGGCTACAACATCTGGGCGCACACCTATGACACACCGGGCAACGGCGCCTTCCCCTACGAGGAGCCTTACCTGCGAAGGGTTCTCGACACACAACCGCCCACTTGCTCCATTTTAGACGCTGCCTGCGGCACCGGCTGCTACAGCGAATACCTTGCCGCCCAAGGGCATCGCGTCATCGGCGTCGACAGCTCCCCGGGCATGCTTGCCCGCGATCGACCGCGTGCCCAACGCCGACTTCCGCCAGGGTCGGCTCCCCCAGCTGCCGCTGCCCGACAACGCGGTGGACGCGATCGTCTGCGCACGGGCGCTGACCCGCGCCCCGGACCTGCGGCCGGTGCTCGCCGAGTTTGCCCGCGTGCTGCGGCCGGGCGGCCATCTCGTGATCGCAGACATGCACGAGAAGAGTGTGTTGCTCGGCTCCATCCCCAAGGCGACAGATGAGCATGGCCGCCCGGCGCGATCGCCTCCTATCGCCATCTTGACAGGCGACTATCTGCGCGCAGGGCTTCAGGTGCGCAGTTGCGAGGAGCCCCACGGCGCCGTGGCTTCCGGCCATGCCCGATCAGCTGCCCACCGATTCGCCGCTGGACCCCGGCCCGTGGGAGGACTGGCCGTGGAGCCTGCATGACCTGGGTCCCCCAGGCGACCTGGGCAACCAACGTGCACCGGCCGGTGACCGCCATCCGGCACTTCCAGCTGGAGCAGCCACAGCCACACGACATGCCTACCGCCGCCGCATAGCCGCCCCGCCGCCGGAGGACCGCGAGACCCGGAAACGGCGAGGGCCGGGAGTCGAAGCTCCCGGCCCTCGCGCTCTAGTTTCCTACCTATTATTCGTTGTCTATTACTGGCCAGACGCTTCCCGAGCGGCCCGACGGTGGGCGCGGATGGCGATCTGACGAGCGGAGTGGGCAGCCTCAGAGGGGGATTTCTGAGGCTCGCGCATTCGAGCTCGGCTCATGACTTCGTGGATCATATACATCTCGTTGAATCCGTTCTGCTCCATCATTTTCCTTGTCCTTCTTGAAAGTTTTGACTACCTGCCGGTGAACGGCTGGTGTTGTCGTTTGCGGAATCTGCGCTCTACGCGGCAAGCCGGACCGATTCGCGGCCGGTGAAGGTCGCCGCTACCCGAGCCTCGGTCTCGGCCGCCAGGGTGGCCTCGCGGGCGAGGTCGTCCTTGCGCGGACGGCCACGCGGACGCTTGCGCGCCACGACGGCACCACGCTCGAAGATCTCACCACCCCAGACGCCCCAGGGCTCCTCGCGCTCCAGCGCACCGGCCAGGCACTCGACCTTCAGCGGGCACTCCCCGCAGAGGGCCTTTGCCATCTCCAGCTCGCCAGGAGCGTCCGCGAACCACAGGTCGGGGTCGAACTTGCGGCAGGGCAGCTCCGCACCCATTTGGACATCGAAGTCCGCTGGGGCCAACGCCAGACTCATCTCCCGGTCACCTCTCTTTCGTTCTCGATCTCTTGGATCGTTTGCTTTCGCTCTGGACATCCGTGGGGGCGGATGCCCGGTAAATAACTAAGGCCGCGGATCCCGGTTTACGGGTTCCGCGGCCTCGAAGGTGAGCCGGTCGGTCTAGATCTTGTCTAGTCCGGCTTTCTTCGAGGCGGAACGCCGCGGAAACCTCCGAGCTTGGCGCTCGGGGTGGTCTCCAGGACCGGGGTGTAGCCGTGCTTAGCCGTCATGATCAGGTTTTGCGCAGACTGATCCTGTCGGGCAATCGGCAGCGGCCGAGCCGTCACCGGGGTGACGACAGCCAGCGTGGGCACGCGCAGGCGGGCGGCGGCCGGCAGAGCCGGGTCGACCACGCGCACGCGGGCGGCAGCCAGCGGCACAGCCGGGGTGGGCACGCGCAGGCGAGCGCCGGCC
>NZ_QJUG01000399.1 GCF_003426775.1 Allorhizocola rhizosphaerae
CGCTCGCCGCGACCGTCGCGGTGCCGTTGCCGCGGGAGGACCCCCGACCGCCGCGGCTGCGGCCGCCAGGCGGCTGCGGCCCGAGGCGACCCTCGCGGACCTCTGCATCCCCGCGGGCGGCGCCCCCTCGGCTCATGTCGCCGAGGGACGCGGGGCGCTGGCAATGACCCTGCCACGGCCACTGTCAGCGCCCACCTCGGACGGTGAACTGTCTGCGATCGGCCGTCAATACGACGGGGGGCAGCCGGTCAGGACGGCGCACCGGCTGGCCGTACTGTCCACTTCGGACACGCTGCGGGTCACCCCGGGTGCCCGGCGGCGCATGCGCCATATATGGACCCGCCGGGTCCGATCGTCATCGGACCCGGAAGCGGACAGTAATGGCGATCATTGGCTCGATTCGCCGGGTGCCGGTTCGAACAGGCATACTTATCCGGTGGGGGGCACGGAGTTCCTGCTTCTGGGCCCGGTCGAGGTGCGCAACGACCGTGGGCCCGTGGCCATAGGGGGGACGCGCTCACGCAGTGTGCTCGCGGCGCTCCTGCTTGAGGCCGACCGGGTCGTTTCCATCGATCAGATCGTCGACGCCGCCTGGGGCGACCGGCCGCCGTCCAGCGCGCGGGTGCAGGCCCAAAATCGCGTCTCGGCGCTGCGCCGCATCCTGCGCGAAGCCCAGCCCGACCGGGCGCTGATCACCACGAGCGGGTCCGGCTACGTGATCCGGATCGACGATGACCAACTCGACGTGCGCCGATTCGCCCGCGGCGTGGAGGCGGCGAGCGCGATGAGCGACCGCGAGGCCGCGTGCAGGCAGCTGGCCGAGGCGCTGTCGCTGTGGCGGGGCCCCGCACTCGACGACCTTGTCACGCCATACTTCCAGGCCGCCGCGCAGCGGTGGGAGGAGCAGCGGCTGCGCGCCCTGGAGCGGCGCGTCCAGCTCGACATGGAGCTCGGCCGGCACGGCGAGGTCGTGGCCGAGCTGTCCGGTCTGGTCACCGCGCATCCCTACCGCGAGCGGTTCCACGCCCTGCTGATGCTCGCGCTCTACCAGGCGGGCCGGCAGGCCGAGGCGCTCGACACCTATCGGCGGGCCCGCGAGATCCTGTCCGACCAACTCGGCCTCGAACCGGGCGTGCTGCTGCAGCGTGTGCACACCTCCGTGCTGCGCGGCGAGCCGCCGTCCCTGGACGACGAGGCGACGGCGGTCCACATTGGAGATTCGACGGCCCGTGCCGTGCCGCGTGAGCTGCCTGCGGACGTGCCGGGGTTCACCGGGCGGGCCGCCGCGCTGGCCGCGCTCGGCCGGCTGATCGATCAGGACAAGCGCACCGTGGGCATCACGGCCATCACGGGCGGGGCCGGGGTGGGCAAGACCGCGCTGGCCGTCCACTGGGCGCACCGCATCGCCGCGCGGTTCCCCGACGGCCAGCTCTATGTCAACCTGCGCGGGCTCAAGCCGATCGACGCGCTGGCCCGGGTGTTGCAATCGCTTGGCGTGCCGGCGGACCGGACCCCGGTCGACGTGGAGGCGGCCGCGGGCGCATATCGCAGCATGCTCGCCGACCGGCAGATGCTCGTGCTGCTCGACGACGTCGGCTCGGCCGAGCAGGTGCGCCCGCTGCTGCCCGGCAGCCCTGGCTGCCTGGTGCTCATCACGAGCCGCGACCGGCTCGGCGGGCTGGTCGCGCGCGATGGTGCGCGCCGGGTGAGCCTCGACGTGCTCTCGCCGGAGGAGGCGCGATCGCTGCTCGCGTGGACCGTCGGCGCCGACCGGGTCGACGCCGAACCCGCGGCAGCCCTTGAGCTGGCGCGGCTGTGTGCATATCTGCCGCTGGCCCTGCGGATCGCGGGTGCCAACCTGACCGGCGGGGCGCACCAGACCATAGCCGGCTACACCGACCAGCTGCGCGCGGGCAACCGGGTGGGCCAGCTGCAGATAGACGGCGACGAGCAGGCCGCGGCGCGGGTCGCGTTCGACCTGTCCTATGTGGCCCAGCCGGAAGAGGCCCAGCGGGTGTTCCGGTTGCTGGGGCTGGTGCCGGGGGCCGACTTCGCGGTGGAGGCCGTGGCCGCGCTCGCGGGCGTGCCCGTGGCCGAGGCGGGTGCGCAGCTCGAACGGCTCGCCGGAGCGCATCTGGTGCAGCAGCACGCTCCGGGGCGATACACGTTCCACGATCTGCTGCGTCTCTACGCCGCCGGGCTGGTCGAGCCGGCCGAGCGGGAGCCGGCGATCGAGCGGCTGCTGGATTGGTATCTATCCACTGTGGACGCCGCCGCCCGGGTGCTGTTCCCGGAGAGCATCCGGCTTCCGTTGCCCGAGCGCGGGCGGGCGTTCACCGATTACGCCGAGGCCTATGCCTGGCTGGATTCCGAGGTCGCCAACCTGGTGAGCGTGATCCGGCACGCCGCCGAGCGCGGGCCGCACTCGTTTGCCTGGCTGCTCGCCGACGCGCTGCGCGGATACTTCTGGCTGCGCGGCAACATGGTCGACGGGCTCGCCGTCGCTCGGGCGGGCTTGGCCGCGGCCGAGCATGCCGGAGACCTCGCGGGCCAGGCGGCCGCCCGGTTGGCGCTCGGCCTGCAATCCCTGCGCCAGGAGCGATACCTCGGCGCGGTCGAGCATCAGGAGGCGGCGTTGCGGCTGGCCCGGCTGGCGGACTGGCCCGAGGCGCAGGCGGCCGCGCTGAGCAATCTCGGCGGCCTGCTGCGGCATCTGGGCAAGCCGAGGGAGGCCGCGGCCCACCTGGAGCAGGCGATCGCGGTCAACCAGGGGCGCACGCGGATCCCCTCGATGTATGGCTATCTCGGCTCGGTGTATTGGGAGCTGGGCCGGCTGGCCGACGCGGAGCGGACCCAGGTGCGCACCATCGAGATGTATAGAGCGATCGGGTCGCGTGCCGGGCAGGCGGCCGCGATCAACAACCTCGGCGAGACCCTGCATCTGCTCGGCCGGTTCGATGAGGCCGTGGCCCACCTGACCGAGTCGCTGCTGCTTTATCGGGAGGGCGGCTACCGCGGCCACGAGGCGGGCACCATGCGCAACCTCGCCGCCGTGTTCGCCGACATGGGCCGGCATGCCGAGGCGCTTGACGCGGGCCGTTCCGCGCTGGCCTTGGCGCGCGAGACGGGCCGGCACCGCATCGAGGCGGAGACGCTGAGCACTCTCGGCCACATCCAATACCTGTTGCGGCGTTTCCCGGCCGCGGTCGAGTTGCACCGGCAGGCCCTCGAACGGGTCTCCGACGCCGGTTACCCCTACGGCCGGGCCCACGTGCTGATCGGGCTGGCCACCGCCGAGTGTGCGATCGGCCGGGCCGATCTGGCCATGCGGCATGCCCGCGAGGCGCTCGACCTTGCCGTGCGCACGGGCTACCGGATGCTGGAGGGGCAGGCGCTGACCGTGCTGGCCCAGGTCCACATCGGACAGTCGTGGCACGGTGAGGCGGTCGAGGTCGCCCGGCGGGCGCTGGCCGTGCACCGCGAGACCGGCCATCGCCTCGGCGAGGAGCGCACACTGCGCCTGCTCGCCGAGACCGAGCGCCACCCGGTCGGCGGGCGATAGACCCTGCCGGTTGGTGTGGAGCGCGGGCGATTGCCCCGGCCGTCAGCGGCGGTGGGCGGCCAGGCCCGGCCGCCGGTTGGTGGGGAGTGCGGGTGGTGAGCCCGGCCGTCAGCGGCGGTGGGCGGCGAGGCCGGCCGCCGGTTGGTGGGGAGTGCGGGTGGTGA
>NZ_QJUG01000004.1 GCF_003426775.1 Allorhizocola rhizosphaerae
CGGCGCACGGCATGCAGCGCGGTGGCGCCGGCGTCGGTCAGCGGCCCCGCGGTGCGCGGGTCCAGCGAGCCCAGGGGCAGGAGAGCGCGCCGGTCGGCCACGACGTATCGCGCGAGCCCGCCGTCGCGCCCGTATCCGCGCCCCGTCATCGCGGCCGGGCACAGATTGTCTTTGCCGCGCAGGCACATCCGGCACGCGCCGCAGGAGGCCGTCGCGGTGAGCGCGACGGGCCGCCCGTCCACCCATCCGGCGATCTCGTGCCCGAGGGTGAACGGCATGGCCCAGCCCAACTGCTCGCCGATCGCGCGGGGCATCTTGCGCATCGTGAAGTCGGAGTGGCACAGCCCGCACCCGGCGATCTCCACGAGCACCTGACCCGGCCCGGGGTCCGGGTCGTCGACGTCCTGCAGACAGGGGGCACCGCCCCACTCGGTCATGCGATATGCGCGCATTGCGTTCCCGCCCTTGTGCAAAAATTAGAACAGGTTCTAATGTAGCGTACATGCTCACCCAGCCGTTTGCGGAGGCGCTCGCAGAGGCCGAGAAACTCATCGCCTCGGCGCCGCATGTGCGCACCGAGCAGGACCTCCGCGAGGGCTACGACTACCTGGCCGGCTCGATCCGCGCGTCACTGCAGCTGGCCTGGGCCTATGAACGGGACTTTCCGTTCTTCGTGCAGTCGACGGGGCCGTACACGAAAATGGGTCTGGATAACCCGGACACGCTCTACTACCACGCATACGTGAGCGACAACGCGCGATATGTTGTCAGCGGGCGGCGCGGGACCACGGCCGACCTCAGCTTCCAGGTGATGAACGGCGACTATTCGCCGGTCGACGTGCCGGACTCGCTGACCGCGTTCGATGATCGGTCACTCGATGTGGACTCCTCCGGAAACTTTGAGTTCGAGCTCGGGCCGCTGCCGCCCGGGTCGGCGATGCTCATCGTGCGCGAGGTGTACTCCGACTGGGAGCACGAGGAACGGGGCGTCATCCGCATCCATCGGCCCGACAGGGCGGGACTCGCGCCGAAGCCGGGCGATCCCGCGAAACGCTACGGCGTGGCGGGGAAGATCCTGTTGAGCCGGCTCAGAACCTTCCTGGCCTTCCCGGAATGGTTCTATCTCAAGCTGCCCGTCAACACGCTGACCGAGCCGCGGCTCACGCCGGGCGGACTGTCCACACAGTACTCCTCGGTCGGCCACTTCGAGCTCGGCGAGGACCAGGCGATGGTCGTGACCGTGCCCGCGTCGGACGCGCCCTATCAGGGGATTCAGCTGGGCAGCATGTGGTACATCTCCATGGATTACATCAATCACCAGACCAGCCTCACCAGGGACCAGGCCGTAATAGATTCCGATGGATTTATACGGTACGTCATCAGCGAGCGCGATCCCGGCGTCTCCAATTGGCTTTCGCTTCTTGGGCACCGGCGCGGATACGTTCAGCTGCGCTGGCAGCGCCTGTCGCGCGCGCTGACGGCAGCCGACGGGCCGACCGTGGAGGTCGTGCCGTTCGAGTCGGTGCACGCCGAACTGCCCTACGACCAACGGATTTCGCCGCAGGACTGGGCCGCGCGCATCGCGGCGCGGCAGGCGGCGGTGGCGCGAAGGATGCTCGCATGACGGATCTGTTGGGCGACAAGGTTGTGGCTATCTCGGGAGTGGGGCCGGGCCTCGGGCAGGCGCTGGCGCGGCAGTGCGCTTCAGCGGGCGCTCATGTTGTGCTCGCGGCGCGCACGGCGTCCTATGTGGAGGAGTTGGCGAAGGAGCTCGACGGCATGGCCGTGCCGCTGGACGTGACCGCGCCGGACGCGGGGGCGTCGTTGCTCGCGGCCTATGGTCGAGTGGATACGTTGGTACACAACGCGTTCGCGATGCCATCGATGCGCGAGCTGTCCAAGGTGGACACCGCCTCACTGGTCGAGGGCTTTGAGGTCAACGTGTTCGCGGCGTTGCGGCTCACGCAGCAACTGGCGCCCGCGCTGGTCGAGTCGCGCGGGTCCGTGGTGTTCGTCAACTCCGCTGTGCTGCGGCACTCCCGGCGCACCTTCGGTGCATACAAGATGACTAAGGCGGCGCTGCTGGCGGTGGCGCAGAGCCTGTCGACCGAGCTGGGGCCGAAGGGCGTGCGGGTCAACTCGATCGCGCCGAGCTACATCTGGTCGGAGAAGCTTGAGCAATACTTCGCCTTCCTGGCTCAGAAACGAGGCGTCACACCCGAGACGGTCTACGACGAGGCCGCTGCCAACGTCGACCTGCGAAGGCTGCTTACTCCCGCCGAAATCGCCGATGTGGTCGTGTTCCTGGCTTCCGACCTGGCGCGGGGCATCACCGGCCAGTGCATCGACGTCAACGGCGGCGAGTTCCATCGATGAATGTCGACAGGCTGCACGAGTCGGCCATGCGCCTCACCGGGCTGTCCGACTTCGGCGATACGGACTATCTGGCGGGTCTGCACGTGCTGGCGAAGTCCTATGTGGACGAGGCGGCACTCACGCCGCTGGGGGAGAAGGTACAGCGGGCGTTCCTGCGCTCGGCCCTCGTAGCGCGACTGTTCACTGAAGCCGCCGCTGTTGAGGACGCTCCCATCACGCGGCCGGTGTTCGTCACGGGCCTGCCCCGCACCGGGACCACCGCGCTGCACCGGCTGCTGTGCGCGGACCCGGCGCACCAGGGCCTCGAAGTCTGGCTCACCGATGTGCCGCAGCCGCGCCCGCCGGTGTCGACGTGGGCGTCGAATCCGGTCTACGTCGCGCTGGAGCAGGCCTACGCGCAGCGGTCCGACCTGGCCGGTGCCCACCGGATCGCGGCCGATCAGGTGGAGGAGTGCTGGTACCTCCTGCGCCAGTCCATGATGTCCATCTCGTTCGAGTGCCTGGCCCACATCCCGTCCTATTCGGACTGGCTTGCCGCACAAGACTGGACCCCCGCCTACCGCCGGCATCGCCGCAACCTTCAGCTGATCGGCAGCAACGACCCGGGCCGGCGCTGGATCCTGAAGAACCCCAGCCACATGTTCGCCCTCGACGCCCTCCTCGCGGTGTATCCCGACGCGCTCATCGTCCAGACCCACCGCGACCCGGTCACCGCGATCGCGAGCGTGTGCAGCCTCAACGCGCAGGCGTCGCGCGGCTGGTCCACCGTCTTCGAGGGCGCGCTGCTCGGCCGTTCCCAGCTCGACCTGTGGGCACGCGGCTATCACCGGTTCGCCGCCGACCGGGCCAAGCACGACCCCGCCCATTTCCTCGACGTCCACTACGACGACTTCATCCGCGATCCCGTGCACGTCTTGGAACAGGTCTACGACCGCCTCGGCTCCACCCCACCCGCGTCTGTGCTAGAGCTCGCCCAGCGCGGCACCCCCGGCAGCCACCGCTACGATCTGGCGGACTTCGGCCTCACCGCGTCGGAAGTCGCCGCGCGCTTCGACGGTTGAGGAACTTCCCGACAAACACCCTGCCACCGTCATCGGAGATTAGCGTTGAACTCGGCGACGAATCGTGGGTCGAGCGAATCCATCGCCGCGTCGACGATATGCTGCGCTTCCAACGTATGGCCCTGGCGGCGAAGCGCAGTGTCCAACACGGAAAGGTCGTACACCTTTTTGAAATCTGGCTTTCCCAGCCATACCACCCGGCGTATTTCCGCATCGAATTCGCCGGTCCTCTGCAACGCCTCGAAAATGCGGGGAAACTTGTCACTTCTCACAGCGGCTCGGAAGAGGCGGCTCGCCGCGGATGGCGACAGCTCTTTCATAGCCCGCGGCACGCTGCGTGGATCACAGCGCCGCACAGCCGCGTCGAGCAGCGAGTCGCTGACGTCTGCCTGAGACAGCAACACCAGGAACGACTGTTCCGTGGTGGCCGCGGTCAATACCGAACGCAGCTGCGCCCTTTCGTCATAAGCAGCGCCGAGCGTGCGCAGAAGGGTCTCTACATCGGCGGGTTCGATGGCATCGACCATCACCGCGAGGTCACCGATGGGCGCGTGCAGGGCGAGGTACTCCACAACTCGGCGTGCGTCGAGGGGGCGCCCGTCCTCGCGCAGTGCCTCCACAAGCACAGGACCGCGCGAGCGCGGTTCAGCCACGGCAGCGCGCTGACACAGCCGCAACGAGATTTCTTCGAGGCGCTCGGCGTGAAGCTGCTCGCTCAGCCGGATGATCTCGGCGAGGTCGAGCGCGCGGGCCGCGTGCTCGATGGCAAGCTCCACGGTGTCGTACAGATCGTTGGCGTTCAGCGCCGAGATCCCCGCGAGTGTGCTGAAGGCGCCAAGGAGCCCCGACGCGAGCGTCTCTGCCCACCTGTCGTGGCCGGCGTTGCGCATCACGGCGATGAGGCGCGCCAGCTCGTTCGGCGGGCGGCTCGACATGACCCAGGGCACTGTCGCGTAGAGCAGGTATGCGATCCGTTCGTGGCCCGCCGCTCGCATGTCGTCGGCCAGCAGGGCGACCTCTTGCGGCGGTAGCCGATGGGTCATCCGCTCCAGCGTCTGGTCGACGACGTCGACCAGCCCTACGAGCCAGAGCGAGCTCACCAACGTCACCATTTCGGCCCGGGTGTCCGCCCGCTCTGCCGCCGCGTCAAGTAGATATGACCGGTCGTGCTGGAGCGCGCGGGCAAGCTCCGCGACATTGGACGCGCGGTCCTCGGCCGCGACATCGAGCAGTCGCCTGGCCCCGTCCGGCAGGCCGATCAGCTTGAGTGTTTGGTGGATCGCGGCCACTTCGTTGGGCGCGAGCCGGGCCACCGCGCGCATCAAGTCGGTGGCTTCCGGGAGCATACCGATGATGGTGGCGAGCTGCTGGTGCGATCGGCGCGCGACGAGTGCCTCGAAGAACGCGGGCCGCTGGCTCTCGTCGAGCCCGCGAACCGTGTCGCACACCTCCTTTGGTTTGCCCATGACGAGCGGTTCGAGCTTTGCGGAAAGCTGGGGCCGCGGCGGAGGCGGCGGCGTTACGACTACGGGACTCGTGTGGCGGTTGCGGGCGAGCGCGATGGCTTTGCCGTCGTTGCGGCTGCGTTGCTGCGGCGCCGGCAGGTTGCGGGCGGCGAGGTCGGCGCGCACGTGATAGAAGAGCGTCTCCATGTCCAGCAGATCAGGCCCACCCGCGATGCCGTGCGTCAGCTTGTCGATCAGCGCGCCGGTGAAGGCCGTGTGCTGTGCGCCGGGTGGTGCGAGCGCGAGCCGGTTTTCGGCCGTGGCCGTCATGAGGTACGTGCCGTCGATGCGCGCCTGATCCGCGATGCGCGTGGCGTCGGCCGACATCACTCCCGTCAGCGCCCGCCCGCTGTAGCAGCAGTCCAGGATGACGACCTTGCCGTAGCAGCGCTTCGCCGTGTTGACGATCACTGAGCGGATCGCGTCGTACCGCACGGCCTCGTGGATGTGCTCGTTGTCGGCCGCGGGCAGCGCCAGATGCAGGTCGGCCTCGCCTTCAGGCAGGCCGTGCCCGGCGAAGTACACCAGCAGCACGTCGGTGGCGACCGACGCCGCCTGATGCACCGCCCGAACGACGTGGGTGGGCGAGCCCGGGTTGTGCAGCACCTCGCAATGCGACGCGGGCAGGCCCCAAATCGAGGCGTCCATCAGCAGTTCGCGCAGCGCCTCGAGGTTTTTCTCGACCGCGGGCAGCGAGTCCAGTCGCTCGTAGGTGGACGCTCCGATCAGGACCGCGCGGGACTCCTGCGGATTCGGCTGCCGGGACTGCGGACCCGCGCCTTCAGTTGTCACCGAGCGCCTCGATGATTGTCTCGATGGTCTCGGGAGAGGCGTCCGTGGCGGTCACCGTGATGCCCTTGTCGTTCTTGAACGTGATCGTCGGCGCCTTCGGGCGGGCCGTGCGCCAGGACGCGTAGGCTACGAGCACGCTCGACAGCGCGATGGCGTGCGTGAGCACAATGTCCACGACCTCCAGCGCGCCCATCGTGCCACCCGTGTGGCGGGCCCGCGCCGTCACGTCGCCAGCTCGCATGACGTCGGCGTCGGCGCGTAGCCAGCGGTACAGGTCCTGCAGGGCGAGTTCATCGGGGCAGCTAACGGCAATACGCACGTCGCGCACGGTAACCGGAGAACCGGGTTGATCGCCAACCCGTGTTTATCCGCATGCCGTTCCTGATCTCACCGGATGGTGCAGAGGACTACCAGCAGGGCGAACTCCAACCGGCGTATGCGGCGCCGGACGAGTTGATCACCTCTACCGAAGCCCACGACTCACTGCCGAACATGCACCAGCTGGATATCTGGGTCTGGTTGTCGTATGCGGGCTCGTAACCGTACTGCGTCGACCACCGGATCTGGACGGGGGTCGACGAGCTGTAGCTCAGGTAGCAGTTGAAGAAACCCGAGTACTGATAACACTGCAAGTAGACGTTCGGCACGCTCGAAATGGCCGCGGCTTGCCGAGAGGGGCCAGGCCCGGCCGACGCTGGCGAAGCGCTCAACGCACCGGCAATGGTAAGGACAAGAGCGACGCCCAGGTGTACTAACGGCCGCCGGGCCTTCGACCGAGTCATGACGCCTCCGAGAATCGACAATTGAAACGTTGCAATTTTCGATCAATCACATATAGCGCAACCTCCCATAGCGGTACTGCCTCACGAACGTTATTCGGCCGGGCGCAGTGTCGCCATGGCCCGCTCGGTCTCCCAGAACGCGCGCATGGATTGGATCAGCCCGTCGTCGCCCACCCGGTACACGAAAACGCCCTCGGTGTCGACGCGCATGCCGCCGGGCAGGTATGCGGTGATGGTGCCGACGTTGGCGACCTCCGATCCGGCCGCGAACGAGTCGCGGATGTCGAACTCGAAACGTTGCGCTTGCGCGATCGCCTTGTCCCAGAAGGCGGAGATGCCCTCGTGCCCGTGATGCCCCTTGCCCTCACTGTCGAAAAAGGACGGACCGACCGGGTCCTCCAGGACCGCGTCGGGCGCGAAGAGTGCCAGCCAGCCGTCCTTGTCGCCGCGGATGACCGCGTCCATCGAGCGCCGCGCGGCGGCCCTTGCCAGGTGTTCGTCAGTCATCGCTCAAGCCTCCATGCGTGTTATCACGTCGTCGGCGAACCGCCGAATGCCGTCCACTTTGGACTCCAGATCGCTGTCGAAGCCCGCGCCGTAGAAGAACCACGGCACGACGATCGCGTCGGTCACGCCGACGCCGGCCAGCTCGCGATAGCCGTCGAGGCCGAACCGGTCGATGCACACCGCCTGGATTTCGAACGGCCCGGTGCGCCCGTATTCCGCGCGCAGCGCGGAAAGCCGGTCAATGGTGGCGCGCAGCCGCTCGAACTTCATCATGGCCGACGTCCAGCCGTCGCCGACGCGGGCGGCCCGCCGCAGCGCCGCCTCCGTGTGCCCGCCGACGTAGATGGGCACCGGTTCGGTTGGGGCCGGGCTCATCTGGAGTTTGCCGAAGCTGAAGTGCGCACCCTCGTAGGAGACCATGCCACCGCCCAGAATCAGGCGCAGGATCTCGATGGCCTCGTCCGCCCGCGCGCCCTTGTCCTTGAACGGCGCGCCGCACCATTCGAACTCCTCGGGCGTCCAGCCGAGCCCGACCCCGAGCCCGAACCGGTTGCCCGTCAGGTTGGCCACCGAGCCGACCTGGCGCGCGAGCAGCACGGGATTGCGCGGCCCGAGCTTGAGCACCTGCGTGTAAAACCGGATGCGCGTGGTGGCCGCACCCATGGCGGCCGCCGCGATGAGCGGATCGGCCCATGGGGTGCTCGCGTCCCAAAACCTACTGCCGTCTTTCGTGTACGGGTAGTCGGCTTGCACCTGTTCGGAATAGAAAATGGAATCGGGCAGCGCGATGGAGGCGAACCCGCAGTCCTCGGCGGCGCGGGCAAGCGGGATCCAT
This sequence comes from Allorhizocola rhizosphaerae, assembly GCF_003426775.1. Taxonomy (GTDB): domain Bacteria; phylum Actinomycetota; class Actinomycetes; order Mycobacteriales; family Micromonosporaceae; genus Allorhizocola; species Allorhizocola rhizosphaerae. The sequence continues at coordinate 7,859 of NZ_QJUG01000004.1, forward strand.
TGGTCCACCGGGTTCAACGCGATGCCGAGCGTGAACTTCATGGACCAAACTGTAACGTGTTCTAGTTTAGCTGAGAAGTCACATCGTGCAGATGATGGATCGGATCGTGCACGAAATACCGCCCGATCGACTCCACGGTGAACCGCGCCCCGTCGCTGCGGTTGCCCGTGCGCGCCCACTGATCGCCCTCGACCCGGGCGAACGCGGCCGCGACCGACTCCGCCGCGAGGCCCAGCTCGACGATGACCTTCGCCGGGTCCTGCTCGCCGTAGCGCTCCTGCACCGCGGTCGCGTCCTGGTCCCAGTTGGGGAAGTGGGGATCGTCCTGGCTGAGCATGAGCCCGAGGCGATACTCATAGATGCGGAACACGTCTCGCACGTGGCACGCATATTCCAGCGGCGACCAGACGTCCGGGCGCCTGCGCACATGAAGCTCGCCGCCCGCGCGGAACACGTCCTGCCAGGCCTCCGCGTTCTCGCGAATCACGGTCGGGATGTCGGACCTGCCGATGCCACTGGCGTTGAAGCCGCACTCCGGGCACGGCCGCTGCAGGACCCACGTCCAGTCCTTGGTGTCCGGAACAATCTCTGCCATGCGGTTGAGGCTAGCTGTTGAACGCGATCGTCAGCTCTGCCACCTGGCCATCTCTCCATGTGACCTGCATCGTGCCCGAGCCGCCCGCGTCCCAGTCGAACCTCGCCAGCGCCGTCTCCGCGGCGACCTCCTCGATCGACCAGATGGACATGGTGTCGCTGGGCGGCTGGCTCGCATAAGCCTTGGCGATGGCGTCGCGCCCCTTGAACGGGCCGACCGGGACATCGTCGAAGCGCATGACCGCGTCGTCGGCGAACGTCGCCACGAAGTCGTCGAAATCGCCCGACCGGACCGAATCGTTGAACAGCCGCTCGTGCTCGCGTACCGCTTCCGTCAGATCCATGGCGAGGATGCTAGTTGTACCATCAAGATCATGCTGGCCCTCACTTTGGATGCCGGAGCGCACCTGCGCGACCTCGAACCGTGGCACGCCGACGAGTTCGCCGCGCACGTCGACCGGATACGCGACCACCTGAAGCCGTGGATCCCGTTCGCGTCAAGGATTTACGACGCCGACGGAGCGCGCGACCTGCTGCAGCGGTTCGCCGACAAGCGGGCCGCCGACACCGGCCGGTTCTATGGGCTCTGGCTCGACGGCGAACTCAGTGGCGGCACCCTGTTCAAGGAGTTCGACACGGCCTCGGGCGTCTGCGAGGTCGGCGTGTGGCTCGCGCCCTGGGCCACCGGCCGCGGCCTGATTACGCGTGCCGTCACGTCGATGATCGACTGGGCGGTGGGCGAGCGCGGGATGCACCGCATCGAGTGGCGCACCGATCCGCGCAACGAGCGCAGCCGCGCCGCCGCCGCCCGGCTGGGCATGACCCGCGAGGGCGTGCTGCGCTCGTCGTTCGTCATCGGCGACACCCGCTTCGACACGGAGGTGTGGGCGATCCTCGCCGACGAGTGGAGGGGTCAGCGCACTCGCGCCACAATGGCCTCGGCCACAGCCTCGGGAGCCTGATCCGGTACCCAATGAGAAATGCCTTTTAATTCGACGAACCGATAATCGCCGCTGACGAACCGGGCGCAGGCCCTGGCAGCATCGCCGCCGAGGGCCATGTCCTGGTCGCTCCAGATATATGTGGTGGGCACGGTGACGACCGCGTGATTCTTGGGCGGCTGCGTCACTATCGCCGTGTACCAGCTGAGCCCGGCCCGCAGCGCGGCCGGATCGCGCATCGGGCCGACATAGCGCTCCAGCTGCTCGTCGGACAGCCCACTGCCCTGGAAAATCATCTTGAACATCTCGCCGTCGTTGGCCAGCATCGCCGGGACCGACTCGTCCAGCTGCGCGAAGAAGGCCACGTAGGTCGAGCGCTTCGCCTGGTCGGAGTTCTTGTCGGCCAGCGCCATCATCAGCGCGGCCGGGTGCGGCACGCTGATCGCCGTCAGGCTGAGCACCCGATCCGGATGGTCGCCGGCCAGCCCCCAGGCCACCGCGGCGCCCCAGTCGTGCCCGACCACATGGAACCGCCCGACCCCCAGCTCGTCCATAATGGACAGTGTGTCGGCGATCATCTCGTCGATCGCATACTGAGCCGGATCCTCCGGCCGCGCCCCCGGCGAATAGCCGCGCTGATCGATGGCGATGGTGCGCAACCCTTCGGCGTGCAACAGCGGCGTCACCAGATGCCACTGCCCGGAATGCTGCGGAAACCCGTGCAGCAGCACCACGGCCGGCCCATCCTCCGGACCGTCCACATGCACCGCGAACTCGAACCCTCGTGCGCTCACAAGCATGAACGCCACCCTACCCGTCCCGGTCAGTTGAGTTGCTTGCGAAGTGGCGCCGGTATTGGGGCGTTGAAGACCTCGATCCTCGATCGCGTCTGCTTGGCGTCCGGCCCGGTGCAGGGCGAGCATGAGGGCGTGTATCAGGCGCTCCGCAGCGGGTTCGCGGCAACCAGGTCGCTCAGCTCGTGATCAGGTCGTGCGGAACCCTTGGCAAGGGCTCGGTGATCGCGGCAGCAACGAGGGTGTCATGATCAGCAAGCCCTGATCGGCGGCTGTCAGTGCTCGTTGCAGCCGGCATTTTGCGTGGGGCCTTCGGTCCCGTGAGTCGGACCTTCGGTCAGGGCAAGAACTTCGACGAAGGTGCCCGTGACCGGATCGTCGGTCTCGGGCGGTGTGGCCGCGGTCATCGCTGCCGCGGCCAGCAGAGCAGCCGCTACCTTGGGGATCCGCTGACCTGGCATGACATGTCCCCTGTCGGTTATGGTTCTTTCCTGGGCAGGCATTCCTATTATGGTGAACAGTCGAGATCTGTCAAACGAGAGCACGGGGAACCAATGACGGAAATCCCTCGAGAACGGATCATCGAGGACGTTAGTACCTTGAAGGCGCTCGCTGATCCCGTGCGCATGACACTGCTGGACCTCACGATGGCGCAACCGGAGCGCACATGGACAGCAAGGGAGCTGGCCGGCATCGTCGGAGTCCTGCCGACCAACATCTACTACCATCTCAACCTGCTCGAGCGAAATGAACTGCTCCAGGTTCGCGACACCCGTGTCGTGAACGGCATCATCGAGAAGCACTACGGCGCCGGTCAGCGGCAGATTGTCTATCAGCGCCGGGTCGGCGAGGGTGCCGACGGTCCATTCGACATCGCGGCGTCGATCATCGATCGTCTCCGCGACGACCTGTACTTCGGGCTCAAGAAGGGCACGATGCAGATGAGCCGCGACGCCCCGGACGCCGAGCGTGCCGTGGTCAGTTGCGGCTTCGTCCAGATCCCGGAAAACGAGATCGCCGCGTTTCGGGAGGAGCTACTCGCTCTCGTCGCGCGCTATGAAGCGACGGGGGTGCCTGGCGTGAAGTTCACGGTCGTGGCCGCCATGCACCCGAGCGACATCTGACAGCCACGACAGCACTCTGGGAGGGGTGCTCAAAACGCAAAACGCGGGTCCACCAAGACAGAGTGGACCCGCGTTCCGGTGGTAAGCCTGTTGTTAACCGCAGTGTTCGAAGCCGGACGTGTAGCTTGAGCCGCCCGTGCTTCCGCCCCACCGCACGCATCCGGGAGCGGTCCGGATCACCGGACCGGCGTAGTAGGAGTAGCTGCCCGAGTCGGTCGTGCGCGAACTGCCCTGCGGCTCAAGGAACGCGCTCGTCGCGGTCGGCGTGCCCACGCTGGCCATCTTCAGTGTGGTGACACAGTTCTGGCTCGTCGAACCCTTCCAGAGCAGGTTGGCCGTGCCGGCCGAGCCCAGCCGCTGCGAGTCGATGATTTCGAACCCGGCGCCGCATACGCCCGCCGGATCGTAGGAGGTCGCGCAGTTGCGGCTGGTCACATTTGCCACGCCATAGGCGAACGTGGTCCCGTTGAACACCGCCCGGATGATGTCCGATTGGGACCGGGTCGGGTACCGCACCTCGTAATGCAGGTGCGGTGAGATCCCGTTGCCGGGCCGGCTTGTGTTGCCCAGGCTGCCGATTGCCTGCCCGCGCAGCACGGACTGCCCGGCGACGACCGCCCGCTTGTTCAGGTGGGCGTAATACGTGTAGTACCCGCCGCCATGGTCGATCACGATGAGGTTGCCGTAACCGTTGGCGGAGCCCTGGTGCGCGGAAACGGCGACCGTTCCGCCGGCGGCCGCGACGACCGTGTCGCCCAGGTCCGCGGTGGCCGTGGAGCCACGGTTGAAGTCGATCTCCCATGAGACGTGTGCACTGCTGGCCGTGCTGTTGCCGTTCCACGTCTGTCCACACGGGAAGGGCAGCTGGAACGCGGGCGCCGCCTGCGCCGGGTTGGCGACGAGGACGGTACCGGCAAATAATGTGGCGAGGACTGCGACCACGCGCGTAAGCGATATTCGCATGTTTCACAGCTTCAACCGTTCAGCTTCACGCCCTCTACAAATGGTCTACAAGCCCATAGTCTTAACGGCATGGCGACCGGGCTCGAGCTGCGCATTCTGGGTCCGTTGGAGGTGTTCCGGGACGGCCTGCCGGTCAGCGTCGGCGGGGTGAAGCCCCGCATGCTGCTGGCCACGCTCGCGCTGCACCACGGGCGCGCCGTCTCGGTCGACCAGCTTATCGAGGTGCTGTGGCCGGCCGACCCGCCCAAGTCGGCGATGGCCAACGTGCAGACCTACATCAGCTCGCTGCGCGCCAAGCTCGGTCGCGTGCTGGAGACCCGGCCGCCGGGTTATCGGCTCGTGCTAAGCACCGAAGCGCTTGACACGCTTGACTTCTGCCGCCTCGCCGAGCGTGGGCGGCATGACGAGGCGCTGGCGCTGTGGCGGGGTGACCCGTTGGAGGACCTGCCGGCGGCTCCCGCCTGGCGCGTGCCTGTGGCCGGGCTCGTGCAGCAGCGCCGGACCGTGCGCCAGGCCCGCGCCCGCAGCCTCATCGACTGCGGTCGTGCACTTGAGGCCCTGCTCGACCTGCGCTCGCTGGTCGCCGAGGATCCGTTGCGCGAGGAGAGCTGGCTGCTGTTTGTGCAGGCGCTCGCGGCCGCCGGGCAGCGGGCGGAGGCCCTGTCCGCCTACGCCGACGCGCGTCGCACGTTCGCCGCCGAGCTGGGCATCGAGCCGGGAGAACCGTTGCGGCGCTTGCATCGCGAGCTGCTCGGCGCTGCGCCTGCCCGGGTCGACAAGCTTGACGCGGACGCGGCGGCTGTCGTTCGTGGACTGGCCCGGCTCGGGTTGCCCAGCGCGCCGGCCTGGGTGGCCAGTGCCCTGCTGGGCGGCGACAACCGTGACGATGTGCTCGAACGGTTGGTCCAGGCGCGTCTGCTCCGCCGCACCGATGATGGGCGATATTCCGTACCGGCGCTGGTAAATCTGCTTGCCCCGGACCTGCCAGGCCCCGACGGCGATATTTTCAAACCTCTTTGTGGGTACCTCTTCGTAGCCGATGCCGCGGCGAGAGCGCTGCCCGCGCAGCTGTTCGGCCCCGGCGTCACCGTCGCTCCACGTTGGACGGTGCCGTCGCACGACACCCTCGTCGACGGGTTCTTCGAACGCGAGCGGGCCCAACTCGTGCGCTGTGTCGAGTTCGCGGCCGACATGGGCCGGTCCGACCTGGCATGGGAGCTCGCGCACGCGATGGTTTCGTGGTGCGACATGGGCGGGCACACGGTCGAGTGGGAGCGCACGCACTCGCTCGCGCTCGCCTCGTGCCGCTCGGCCGCGGACCTGCTCGGTGAGGCGGTGACGCTGCGCGGGCTCGGTCAGCTGCACGTGTATCAGGACCATTACGACGCCGCGCTCGAAGCGTTCAGCCGGTCGCGGCTGCTGTTCGCCCGCCTGTCCAACGACAGCGGCGAGGCGGGGGCATTGGCGGGAGTCGGCACCGTGCACCGCATCCGCGGTGAGCTCGACCAGGCGTACAACTGCTTCCGGCAGGTGCTCGCGTCCTATGTGGAGGCGGGAGACCTGCACGGGCAGGCCTTCGCGCACGGCGCGCTCGGGCAGGCCCTCCTGGCCCGCGGTGAGCTCGACGAGGCGGCGCGCGCCGTCGGCAACGGGCTCGTGCTCGCCGCACAGGTCAACGACCAGCACCGGCTGGCCCATCTCACGCACAACCTGGGCCGGGTCCTGCTGCGCAAGGGTTCCGACACACTCGGGCACGCCCAGTTGTTGCGGGCGCTCGAATTGTTCGCCTCGCTCGGCGACGCGCATGGCGAGGCCTATTGCCTGATGGACATCGCCGATCTGGAGGAGACCGATTCGGCCGTGTCCCGGCTGACCCGTGCCCTCGAAGTGCTTGAGCGCATCGGCGACCGGCGCGCCCAGGCCAAGTGCGCCCGTCGCCTCGGCGAACTGCACCGCGACGCCGGGCGCGACTCGCTCGGCGGGGCATACCTGGACGAGGCGCGCCGTCTACAAGCGACAGTCACCCCCGCGTGACGCCGATGCGCCTGGATGCCGCACGCGCGCCGCCTCGATGACGAACGCCAGGGCGAACGCCGAGCACAGCACCATGACGGGCCCGAGCTCGCCGCCGAAGGAATAGCCGCTCTGATAACCGGCATCGCGGGCTCGCGATGGGGTCGCGACGTGCGGTTTAGGTGCCGGGGGCGGGGTGAGTTGGGGGGGCCGCCCCCGGCGGGGGAGTGGAGCTCGTGCGGTCAGACGCGGGTCACGCGCACCGCGTCGGCGATGACATAGGCCGTGCCGCTGGTCCAGCGGCTGACGGCGACGAGGTCGCGGGCGCCCGCCGCGAACGGGAACGTGCCGATGCTGCGCCATGCGCCGCCGTTGGTGGTCTGATTGACGGTGACGGTCTGATTGCCGGTGGAGGCGAAGACGATGTGTGGAGCGGAGGCGTGGTAGCCGGAGTTGGCCGGATACCACACGTCGAGACGATAGTTGCCGGTCTGGGGCAGCGTGGCCGAGAAGTAGGCCGCGTCGGAGGCCGCAACCGGTGTGGCATAACGATAATCGGCGCCGTAGCGCTGCGTCGAATAGGTGGAAACGCCCCAGTTCTCCGACGCCCGGAAGCCCGCCGACGTGTTGTCGATGACGGTGGACCACGCGGGCGGCGCGTTGAGTTTGGCCGCGACGGCCGCCTTCAAGTCGGGCAGCTTGGCATAGAACGCGTTGCCGGGGCAGGCGGTCGCGACGAAGTCGCGGTGCCCGTAGATGGCCGACGGGCTGATGCCCCACTGCTGGCAGATGTACGCGCACAGGTCGACGAGCTTGTCCCACAGTGCGGTGGTCGGCAACACGGACGTGTAGGTGCCCTCGTTTTCGATGCCGACGCCGGTCGTGTTCTGCCCGGGGCAGTGGGCGCTGGTGACGAACCCGTTGCCGGACGACAGGTGCGACAGGCTGGTGTGCCGGCCCTCCGTGATGTGTCCGCCCCGGCTCACCGTGAAGTTCTGCCCGGTGTCCGACCATCCATTATTGTCCATGTGCCAATTCTGGATGGAGCGCGAGAGCGCGTAGGCGTGCGCGAGCGAGTAGTCGGTCGAGTTGGGCGTCGCCGTGTGATGGATGATGATTTTGTTGGGGTCGTTGCTGAGCTGCTGCAGAGGGGAGGAAGGATTGCGCGCTCCCCAGGTGGCGCAGCTGGCGATGGTGGGTGCGGGGACCGCGAGCGCCGGTGAGGCCTGGGCGAGGGGCGGTAGGACCGTGCCCGCGCCGAGGACCACCGCGCCCCGGAAGACGTTGCGGCGGGAGAGATGCATGACAGCTCCAATGTGGTGGGTGCTGTATTGGGGGTTTGTCGCCGCGCAAGGATCAGCGTGGTTATTTTCTTACCACTCAACTCCAATAATTGAAACCCTTTGACATGGTACCCGGAAACATCCGACGAATTTCCTCGGATGCGCGGTGCGTTCGGGTTGGATAGGCTGTGCTGCTGACATACATGGGAGGAATAGATGAAGCTGCTCAGGCTTGGCGAGCGCGGGGCCGAACGCCCGGTGCTGCTGGACCCCGACGGGCGCCACCTGGACGCGACGCCGGTGACCGCCGATTTCGACCCCGGGTTCTTCGCCGGCGACGGCATCGAGCGCCTGCGCGGGGCGCACGAGGCAGGAGCCCTGCCGGAGATCGACCCGACTGGGCTGCGCATCGGTGCGCCCATCGCCCGGCCCGGGTCGCTGCTGTGCATCGGCCTCAACTACACGGCGCACGCGGCCGAGTCGGGCGTCGCGCCGCCCGCCGAGCCCGTGCTGTTTTACAAGGGCACCAACACGTTGACCGGTCCCAACGACGATATCCCGATCCCGCGCGGCAGCGCGAAGACCGACTGGGAGGTCGAGCTGGCTGTCGTGATTGGACGGCGTGCCCGCTATCTCGCGTCGGTCGACGAGGCGGTGCGCTGCATAGCCGGGTACACGATAAGCAATGATCTTTCAGAACGGGAGTTCCAGCTTGAGCGTTCCGGCGGGCAGTGGTCGAAGGGGAAGAGCTGCGAGGGGTTCAACCCGCTGGGGCCGTGGCTGGTGACCGCCGACGAGGTGTCGCCGCAGGGGCTCGGCCTGCGTTCGTGGGTCAACGGCGAGCCGCGGCAGGACTCGACGACCGCCGACATGATTTTCGACGTGGCGTTTATCGTGTATCACCTGTCGCAGTTCACCGTGCTCGACCCGGGTGACATCATCAACACCGGGACGCCGCAGGGGGTCGGGCTTTCGGGCCGCTTCCCATATCTGAAGGCGGGCGACGTCGTCGAGATGGAGATCGATGGGTTCGGGCGGCAGCGGGGAGTGTGTGTTCAATCGTGACCGGGCAGCTTGAGGGTTTGGTTGCCGTCGTGACGGGCGGCGGGTCCGGCATCGGGCTCGCCGCATGCCGCACGTTCCTGCGGGAGGGCGCACGCGTTGGCGTGCTTGACCTTTCGCCTGCCACATTGGACAGTGCAGAGGCGTTGCCCGTGACGGCCGACGTGTCGGACCAGGCGTCCATGGACGCGGCCATGGCGGCGGTGGCGCAGCGCTTCGGCGGCATCGACATTCTCGTCAACAACGCGGGCATCAGCGCGGTCGGCACCGTCGAGGACAATTCCGACGATGAGTGGGCGCGGGTGCTCGACGTCAACGTGACGGGTGTCGTGCGCGGGACGCGGGCCGCACTGCCGTACCTTCGGCGCAGCGAGCACGCCGCGATCGTCAACACGACGTCCATCGCGGCGACGGCAGGGCTGGTGAACCGCGCGCTGTACTCGGCCTCCAAGGGAGCCGTGCACGCGCTCACCCTCGCGATGGCCGCCGATCTGGTGACCGACGGCATCCGGGTCAACTGTGTCTCGCCCGGCACGGCCGACACGCCCTGGGTGGCTCGGTTGCTCGCCCGCACCGACGACCCGGCCGAGGAGCGACGCAAGCTTGCGGCCCGCCAACCCCTGGGGCGCATGGTTTCCGCCGACGAGGTGGCCGCGGCCATGCTCTATCTGGCGAGCCCGGCGGCGAGCGCGACGACCGGGATGTCGCTTTCGGTCGACGGCGGGGTGGGCGGCCTGCGGCTGGTGCGCTAGTTCGGTTTGAGTTCCCAGACCATGCCCTTGTCGAGGACCCGAAGCGCGGTGGCCGGATCGGTGGTCATAAGTGGAACATCAAGCGCGTAGACGAGAAGACATGAGTGGGCGAGGCTGAGCCGGTCGACCTTCTTGGCGACCGCGCCCACCATGTCGCCATCCTGGACACGGCATTCGACGACCTCGATGGTGGGAAGCCCGAGCAGCACGTCGAGAAGGTCGGCGGCGTCCGGATCGGAGTCCCGGTAGGCCTCTGCCACGCACAGCACCGAGGTCTGCATGGTCAGGTCTTGGTCCGCGCAATAGGCGAGTTGATAGGCGACATGCGAGTCGGTCTGTTGCGCGTAACCCAGGAGAGCGCCGGTGTCCAGCACCCTGATCGGCGTGCTCACCTGCCAGGGCGACGCCGGGTGAGCTCACGCAGCCTGCCGTCCAAGTATTCCCGGCGAGCGGGGTCGGCCCAGCGCTTGCGCAAATCGGCGTGGGAAGCGGCGATGCGCGCATATTCCTCGGCGGGCACTTCGTGAACGTTGACCGCCGCGAGCGCGGCCGCCGTGGCGTCGATCCGCTGCCGGATGCGGACCGCGTCGGCGACGTATCGCGAGGCGTTTCCCTGCGCCTTCACGAAATCGCCAAGCTCGTCCGGCAGGCTGACGGTCAACTTCACGGTCATACCGGAAAGGCTACTACGGTATGACCATGCGTGCAACGACGCTGTGGGATTCCTGAGATCGGTTTATCGCTCCGTGTGATGTGCCGGTGATCCGGGGCGATGCGGCGCACGCGAAGTTCGTTTGGCAGCGGCCCGTGCGACCGGTATCGTGGTCGGCATGAATTCAGCTGTGGCCATCTTTACGACGACGCCGGTGCACCCCGGCGATCGCGTGTTGGCCTGCTGAGCCTCATCCAGACAGCCATCAAGCCCCGGGGCAACGCCCGGGGCTTTTCCTGTGGCGTGCCCTGCCGTCACAGGAGGACCGACCCATGCAAGACCACCGCAGGCTCGGGCGCGAACTCGAGCTGTATCACCTGGACCCGATGATCGGTGCGGGCCTGCCGATCTGGCTGCCCGCCGGTGCGGCCGTGCGGCACGCCATCGAGTCATACATCCGTGAGGTTGAACGCCTTGCCGGGTACCAACATGTATATTCACCGCCCCTGGCAAAGCGTGTGATGTACGAGCGCTCGGGGCATCTGGCCAAGTTCGCCGACGACATGTTCGCGCCCATCGACGATGGCGGGGACGAGTTGATGCTTCGGCCGAGTCTGTGCCCGCATCACGCGATGGTGTTCGGCTCGCGCGGGCGTTCATATCGGGAGTTGCCCTTGCGCATCGCCGAACTCGGTGGCATGTATAGGGCCGAGCGCTCGGGCGTTGTCGGCGGGCTGTCGCGGGTGCGCGCGATCTGGCTCAACGACGCGCACATCTTCTGCTCGCTCGACCAGGTGGGCGACGAGGTCGCGGCGATACTGGACATGATCCTGCGCGCGCACAAGGCGCTGGGCGTGGCCGTGGACTCGTTTCGCCTGTCGCGCCGGGGCGAGGGCGCTGGCTACATCGGCGCGCCATCGTCGTGGGCACTCGCGGAAGACATGCTGCGCCAGGCGCTCGTTGCCGCCGGCATATCGTTTGCGGAGGCTCCGGGCGAGGCGGCGTTCTACGGCCCGAAAATCGACATCCAGATCCGGGACGTGCACGACCGCGTGTACAGCCTGTCGACCATCCAGATCGACTTCGCCCAGCCGGAGCGGTTCGGGCTGGAATACGTTGCGCCAGACGGGGATCGCCACAGCCCGGTCATGATTCACCGCAGTGTCGTGGGTGGACTGGAGCGGCTGGTCGGACATCTCATCGAGGTGCACCAGGGCGCTTTCCCGGCGTGGTATGCGCCCGTGCAGCTGGCCGTGCTCCCGGTCGGCGCGCAGCAATCCGAAGCGGCGCACCGGTTCGCCTCCGACGCCATGCGGCTGGGCCTGCGTGCGGAAGTCCGAGAGCACGAATCGCTGGGCCACCGCGTCCGCGAGGCGTCGAAGGTCCCGTTCATCGCGGTCATCGGCGAACGCGAGGCCGAGGTGGGCGCGGTGTCGTTGCGTTCTCACGCGGGCGTCCTCCCGGAGGGTGCCGCCCTGGACCTCATCGCCGCCGAATGTCGCCCACCGCTATGACCCTGGGCGACGCAGCAGCGGATCGGGGAAGGTCAGCCAGCCCCCGCTGAGATCGGTGAACCATTGGGCAAAGGTCCGGCTTCCGGTGTCGGGCTCAGAATCGGCCGTGCTCGCAGGGTCACCGATGACCGGGGAGACGCCCTTGAGCACCGGGAAAGCCTTTCCCAGCACGTCGCTGGACAGGTTGCGGGGCAGGGAGACTCGCGGTCTGCCCCGGCGGCCGGGCGAACTCGGCATCTGAATCACCTCGCCGGTGGCGCCCACCCTTGGCCCAGGCAAGCGGTAGGCGCCACCGCGCAACGCTGCGCGGTGGCCGGGAAGGATGGGGAGGAACGACAGTGAGCCGTCGGCGGGGAGGGCCGGGACACCCATCGCTGTCCGGGCAGCGGGGTAACCCTGAAGGGCCGGCGGCACGGTTGCCTGGGCCAGCGTGATCGCCGGGCGGTACGCGTGTTCCGGACTGATCGATCCCGCCAGCCTCGGCAGGGTGATCAGGCTTCGGTCGTCCTGGATCGCTTCGTCGGCCTCGGCCATGATGGCCCGTGCCTCCTTGTTCAACACCCAGGCCCGCCTGTCCCACGTGTCTTGCGCACAGGTGGTGACGAGTTCCCATTCCCGGGCCAGCTTGGCGATTTGATCCCTGGCGCCGACCAGCGTCGCCATCAGGCGGTCCAGTGCGCGAGCGGTTGACGCGAAGGCGTTGGCGGATCGTTCGAGCTCCCTGTCGAGCCGGTCGAATTCGGCCAGCATCATGGTTAGGCCGACCGAGGCGGTGACGTCCACATGGGACACGAGTCGCTGCCTGAGTTGCCTGCACCGTTCGTGTCGAGCCGCCAACAGGTCAGCCGTCCAGGCGAAGCGCCTGGCGTGCTCCTCGTCGCTCGGATGGACCTCAAGGCGCACCATGGACCAGATGCGTGGGACGTCGTAGGCATCCCAAACCGTCGACCAGGGCGCGGCGGCTGCCATGGTCAGCCCGCATCCATGCCGGGATCGTCCGCCGCCCGATCGAGGGTCTCACTGGCGTTGGTGTCGGCCGTGCGATAGTTATGGATCATTGTTTGGATCTTTTCGACGAAGCGCGCGTTGTCGTGGGCGTGTTGCTGCGCCACTCCGGCCGCCTGCGCATATCCGTCAGCCAGGCTCGACCGGGCAGCGTGGACCTCGCCACTGGCCGAGCCGGATCCAAAGTGGATGGTGACGTCGTCGACCTCGCGCAGGAACGCGGACAGCCCCAACAGCAGGCTTTTCTCGTTGTGCAGGGCCAGCTCGTCGGCGAAAAGCTGAAGCTCTGCCAGCTGAGCCGACTGGGTCTCAGGGTCAACCACGGCGATGCTCCGAACTTAGTTATTGAGGGATTGTTGGGACAGTAACAGGGACCGTCATTCAGAGCTGCGGTAAGGGTCGCCATATGCCTGGCCACCAGCGGTTGCGACGGAGTGTCAGGTTGGCCCTACCGTCCGGAATGGATGATGGCACCCGCGACTTCAAGAGATTCGATGACGAGCGGATCGAGGCCGCAGTCTCGCGAAATCCGTGCACCCTTGACATCGGGGTTGAGCGAAGTCCGGCTGGCGAAGGATCCATCGGCCAACGACCGTCGCGCCACCTCGCCGGATCTTTCTACGGAAACAAGGGTTTCGCCGTCTGGGTGCATGGCAAGGTGTGCGACCCGGGTGGCTGTGGGCACTGTCCACAGTCGCTCACCGTCCACGGAGTGGGCGGTGATCTCTTGGGAGAGCCCGACTGCCGTCAGTTGGCGTTCTGCACTGTGGGCCGCAGCCACATGTTTGCGTAAGCGGTCCGTCACCACGATGGGCACTCCGCCGACGTAAAGGTATGTTTCCTCTACATCGTCCGAGGATGCGATGACCACCCCGCCAATGTGCCAGAAAAGAGTTGATCGACGCTCGTCGATCGGCAGTGGGCCGTGTTTCATCCAGTCGCTGGCCGTCTCGTCGCGTGTGTAAAGGACGGCGGCGGACGCGTCGAGGCAATAGACGCCCGAGGAAGTTCTGCCAACGTCGAGACGATCTTCGGTCGGTCGCGGCAGCGTAGTGATCAAACTGAGCGTCCGCAGGTCGAAAATGGACATTGGCTCACTGTGGCTTCCCATACAGAGGATTGCCGGCTTGCCCGCCCATTGGATGAGCATGGCCCGTGATCCCGAGCTGATCTCGGCTGTGCTGGCGTTTTCGATGTTCAGTATCGAAGTCCCGCCGGAACCGGTCACAAGTATCCGTTCTCGATCGAGGATATGCATAGAGCGGAACCTTTGGAGCGGCGGGATAGGTATGTCCACGGGGGCATCGGTCCTGAAGTGCCCCTCCGGCCAGACCTTCATGCTGTGTGAAGTGAGCACGGCGATGTCGCCGGTCGGGAGGCAGGCGAGATCTTCGATAGGCATGTCGAAGCCACCCAATGGCCCAATTCCGGAGAGCATCGCTCCCGTCATGTCCGTGTCTCGGCAGCTGCGACCCACAAAGGACACTCCCCGCAGGTCAGCTCGCGCCAACTTCGCGCCATCCAATATGGATGAGACGATTGGGTGAGGTTTGTTCAGGCCGGAGAGATCACAGTCGCTGAGGTCGACGCCGCGCAGGGTGAGATTGCTCAAGCCGATCAGCGTGACCGCGTTGCCGCCCAGCCGCCCGGACGTGCCCGGCTCGGTGTGACGGCTCATCCGTGCTATCTCGGCCAGCCGGTCGCCACGATCGGCGCACGAGGCCATCATGTCTCGGACGAATTCCAGAATGACCGGAGAGGTCGTTTCGGAGCCGAACGTCGGGATCAGGACTTCTGCCTTCTCGGGGGCAAAACGACCCAACGCCGGGAGGCGGCCCGACTCGTCGCGCTCCTGCAGGAAGTACTCCGACCAGCGATAGTCGCCGACCGGCTCGTCATCGTGCTCCGAGCGCATGAGTTGCAGGAACTCCCCGTCCAGCACGCCGAGCTGGGCCGCGATTTTGTACGCGGCGAAGAACTCGATCAATGACTTGTGCGCGGGGGTGTAATCCCCGAAGTTGTTGCGCACCAGGATCGTCTGTGCCCGCATGTCGTGCTGCCAGTGGTCAAGGTCCCGCTCGGTTTGGACCGCAGGTCCGAAGCAGGCGCGCACCCGATCCGGGAAGTCCCGGTAGTTCATGCTCAGGGTGTCGGTGGCGAGCATCTCCCACGAGACCTCGCACAGGAAGTAAACCTTGTCCGCCATCGAGGTGAAGGTCCGTCCCGTGCCGATGTCGCGGCCCATCTTCGTGCGCACCGCGTAGAGGTACACATGCGTCATATCGACGTCGGCGTCGTTGCCTATGTCCGGCAGCGCCTCCAGCACGAGCTCGGACATCACGGGCCTGCGCATCAGATCGCGGATCGCGGGGTTCGTCATGACCCGCTCCACCGTGGCGGCATCGGTCAGCCGATGCTGCAGCACCGACCGGATCTGTTCGTCGTCGAAGGGCTCCACCTCAACGATTTCGAACTGCGGCGTCCGGTCCGCGAGCCGCTCCATCGACGCCTGCACCCGCGCGCCGAGGAGGTCACGCCCGGCATCCGCGTTGGGAAAATGCTCGGTGCGGCAACTGAGCAGCACCTTTGAGCCGGGCTCGATGACCGATGCCAGCTCCCAGAAGTTGTCGGCCATCGCCTGCCGATCGATCCTCGCCGCCATCTCGTCGAACCCGTCGAAGATAATCATCAGTTTGCCGCTGCGATTCAGCTGTTGGAACGCCTCGTACCGGGAAAAGATGTTATGACGGCGGAACAGAAACTGGGACAGCAGCGCGTCCAGCGTGGTGGCCTTGGCGTAGTCGCGCAGCGGGATGACCAGGGGTAGCCGGGGACGCGGCCGGCCCTCCTCCCTCGCCTTGCGCCAGAGCCGGGCCTGCTCCCACGCGAAGCGGAGCGAGAACCACGTCTTGCCGGTGCCGAACTCGCCCAGCAGCGAGAGATGCTCCTTCGACGGGTCGTCCAGCCACGAGCGCACGTATTGCGTCAACCCGCCATCGCGCGCGGGATACCAACTGATGGCCATGACACTGCCGCTGATCGGATCGACCTCGTCCTTGTGGCATGACAGCTCCACATAGTGTTTGTCGATTTCCTGCCGTGCGACCTCGGCGTCGAGCCAGTCGAGGTATCCGTCGAAGTCGACCGCGAGATCGATCAGGGTGTCGAAGGTGAAGGCGTAGAGGCGGTTCCCGCTTTCTTCGGCGGCCGTCCGCGCCGCCGGGCTGATCCGCGACGGCGAGACTGCCCAACCCTCGTCTGCTTCGTGGGTGTCCGTCAATTCCCCAAGGCGGGATAGGTCCACCGCGTTGAGATCGCCGTCCACCCCATACACCACGACGGTGATCCGGTGGTGCAGCGACGGGACCGTCACCAGCCAGCCGAACGCATCCGGATCGGTGACCTCAAGAGTGCGGACGATGCTGTAGTCGACCGCCTTGAACCACTCCCGCATGTCCTGCGCGAGCCTGTCCAGTGGGCTGCCGAGGTGCTCGGGCTGAGGATCGACCCGCTGATGGCCTTTCTCGATGGCGTATTGGATCGCCTCCAACCGGTGCCCTATATTGACTTCCACTGCGGTACGGCTGCGGGCGACCATCTCCTCGAAGACTTCGATGAACCGGTCCATCTCGCGCGGCAGGTTGTAGTCGGGTCGGCCGAACTCTCCGGTCTCCTCGCCGCGCGCCCAAACTTCGGCGGCCGCGGTGCGCAGGTGTTGCCAGTCGCCCGCGCCATACGACTTGATGAAGGCATCCTTGATGATCGAGTCGCCGAAGTAGGCGATCGCCTCCCTGGGCATTCCATAGCAGAAGTCAACCAGGGCGTAGGCGTAGAGGTGCACGACGTCCTGCGGCAGCACGAGCGGATCGAAGCCGAGCTTCTTGCGCAGCCTGATCACCGCCTCGCTGTGCTGTGCCCGGTCGACAATCGGCTGCGCCGCCAGTTTCATCAGCAGGCCAAGCGCCGTACCAAGCAATTCCACAGCCGACATTCCTCCACCGAGACCGCGATTAGCTATATCTACCTACCACGGCCGATATCCCCGGACCATGGCGCTGCGCGTGAGTGAATTCGCCGCGGGATAGCCAAACGCATCACTAGATTTGAGAACGTCGGTGCGTCACCGTCCAAAGGTGGAGGTGACGCCAGGGAAGCACGGCACCTCACTCGGTGCGGATGATGGTGAACAGCTCGGCGAGCCGGCCGTCGGGAGTGGACAGTCGCTCGCGCAGGCGGGCCTCCAGGTCGGTCATGTGCGAAGTCTGGGTGACGTGGGCGCGCAGGGCGGCGAGCTTGCGGTCGAAGGTGTCGGTGACGTCCACGGCGTGGTCGGGGTCGGGGCCGCCGCTGAACCACATCTCGCGCACGGTCCACGGTGGCAGGCCGAGGTCCATGTGGGCGAACTCGTTGCGCGCGTCCGGATAGACCGCGCATGTCGTGGCCTCGCCGACCGCGAGGTGGTCGGGGTGGCTCGGGCCGGAGATGCGTTCCCAGCGGCGTAGCGGCGAGTTGGTGAGGATGCGGTCGGGGCGGAAGCGGCGGATCGCGGCCATGATGTCCTTGCGCAGGGCCAGGCTCGGGGTGACGCTGCCGTCGCTGTAGCCCTCAAGGAATTCGACCTGCTTCACGCCGAGGATCGCCGCCGCGGCGCGCTGCTCGGCCTCGCGGATGACGGGCATCCGGTCACGCGGGGTGTCGTCGAATCCGCCCGAGTCGCCGCGGGTCACCAGCAGGTAGGAGACCTCCAGGCCGTCGTCGACCCAGCGGGCGACCGTGCCGCCGGCGCCAAAATCGACATCGTCGGGGTGGGCGAACACGCAAAGCACGCGCTCGACATCTGGTACCGGCTCGGCCGAAGCAGGAAAGCTCATGACCCCCAACCCTACCTTTCCCGTTGATCATGAACTTATGTCCATCTTCGGCGGTGTGTCGCTTCCGAACATGGACATAAGCTCATGATCAACGGGAAAAGGGTGTGGGGTTAGGCGAAGCGGGGTGGGCTGGGTGGGGATTCGTTCCAGAGGCGGTCGAGGGCGGTGACGAGGTAGTAGTATCGCTCGCCCGCCACGGCTGTCGTGTCGGTGAACGTGGTTTCCGAGCCCGTCCGGCGCACCGTGCCGACGAGGGCTCGCGCGTCGTCGAAGTACGGCAGCTCGTTGGTGGCGAACCGATAAACGGCGTATGAGGTGACTTCACCGAACGGGTAGCCCTGCGCGGTCGGCCGCAGCCTGAGTGTCACGCCGGCTTCCGACCGCGACACCCGCGTGACAACCGGGAACAGCAAGGGTTTCGCGGGCAGGTGCGACATCCGCGGCACGAGGGCCGGCCGGCTGTAGTGGTCGGCGACAAAGCGCGTCGTCGAGCCGATCGGGTCGGCGATGACGATTTTCGCGCGGAAGTGCACGTCGCCGTGCACGTTGTGGTCGTGGTTGAAGGTCAGCTGCTTGCTGATTTCGATCGGGTCGAACCAAGCGGCCGGCTGACCCGCCGCCGCGACCTTGTAGTTGGCATGCCCGATGTAGAGGTGGACATTGGTACCGGAAACGACATCAGACCACCACGGGGTGAGCTTGGCGTAGTCGGCGACAGCGAGCCCGATGTTCCAGTAGATCTGCGGCACGATGTAGTCGATCCACTGCTCCTTGACCCACTTGCGGCTGTCGGCGTAGATCGCGTCGAATGATTGCAGCCCATTGGTTTCCGAGCCCAGCGGGTCGGTGGGCTTGTTGCGCCAGATGCCGAACGGGCTGACGCCGAACTTGACCCACGGCTTGGCCGCCTTGATGCGCTGGCCCATCTCCTGGATCAGCAGGTTGATGTTGTTGCGCCGCCAGTCGTTCTTGTCCGTCCAGCCGGCGCCATACTGCGCGAACGTCGTCGCGTCGTCGAAGTCCTGGCCCGCGGCCGGGTAGGGGTAGAAGTAGTCGTCAAAGTGCACGCCGTCGACGTCGTATTTCTCGACCGCGTCCATCACGGCGTCCTGCACGAACGCGCGCACGGCCGGGATGCCCGGGTTGTAGTAGAGCCGCCCGGCCGCGTGGTTCACCGGGTAGGGCACCGTCCACTCCGGATGGTTGCGCACCGGGTGGTTGGCGGGCAGCTTCGTGATGTCGTTGCCCGCCTCGGTGGCGGACGCGGGCATGCTGATCCGGTACGGGTTGAACCACGCGTGGAATTCGAGGTTGCGCGCGTGTGCCTCGCCGACCAGGAACGCCATCGGGTCCCAGCCGGGGTCCTGCCCGGCCGTGCCGGTCAGATAGCGCGACCACGGCTCCAGCGCGTCGAGCCAGAACGAGTCGGCGGTCGGGCGCACCTGTACGATCACCGCGTTGTGCCTGTTGGCGACCGCGTAGTCGAGCATGGCCACGTATTCGGCCTTCTGCTGGTCGACCGTGCCCACGCTGGGCCAGTCGAGCCGCTGCACCGACGCGATCCACATCGCTCGGAACTGGCGCTTGGGGGTGAAGGGGTTGGGTTCGGGCGGCGTCCCCCATTCCGCGGCGGCCGGAGCGGACCCGACCAGGGGAGTCAATAACGCGGCGGAGCCTGCCGCGAGCAACATAGTTCGACGGGTTGCCTTCATGGTGGAAAGCTTCAACGCCCGTACACTCGCTGTCAATAGTTCACGGGGGTTCACACGCCAGCGTTAATCGCTAACATATCAGGCATGTTGGTGATTGGGGTCGATGTCGGCGGAACCGGTGCGCGCGGCGCCCTCGCCAAAAGCGACTACGCCACGGGCGGCGACGCTGAAGGCGAGGCCAAAGGCGACGACATCGTGGCAACGGCCGAGCTGGCCGGGATCACCGACCGGGCGGACGCCGTCATCGCGCTCGTGCGTGACCTGCTCGCCCAGGCGCACCTGTCCGAAGTGGACGCCGTGGCGATGGGCTCGACCGGGTTCCAGATGCTCGGCGCGACCCTGATGGAGCGGATCCCGCCCAACGTGGCCGCGCAGCGGGTCGTGCTCTGCTCGGACATGCTGACAAGTTACGCGGGTGCGCTCGGGCTTGCGCCGGGCGTCGTGATCGCGGCCGGCACGGGCGCGGTCGCGCTAGGCTCCGACATGCGCGGCACCTGGCGGCGCGTCGACGGCTGGGGCTATCTGCTGGGCGATCACGGCGGCGGGAGCTGGATCGGGCGGCACGGCATGCAGGCCGCGCTGCGTGCGGCCGATGGGCGGCCGGGGGGATCGCGAGCGCTCTACGAAAAGGTGGTGGAGCGGTTTGGAGACCCGGCCAAACTGGTCGCCGAGATCACCGAGCGTGTGGACCGTACCGGATTAATGGCATCTTTTGTCCCAGCAGTCGTCGAGGCGGGCGATCCCGTGGCGCAAGGGATTCTTGCGGAAGCGGGTGGGCATCTGGCCGATACGGCGCTCGCCGCGCTGCCCGAGGGTGCACCGCGTGTCATCGTGACGACGGGCAACCTGTTCCAGATCGGCGGGGTGCTGTGGGAGGCGTTCGTCGAAAGGCTGGGCGACGTGGAGCTACGCAGCGCCAAAGGGTCCGGGGTGGACGGTGCGCTGGCCCTGGCAAAAGCCGCAGTCAACGGACAACTGCCACAAAACGCCCCCAGCCTGGCTTTGTTTTCCGCGTGACGCGTATAGCTGGTGTCGGTGGGTCGTCGGGGCGATGGTCCCCGGATTCGGGTGAAGAATTAACCGTTCAAACCGTTATCTCGTGAACTATTGACGTGGCGGAAAAACCGAGGAAGCATCACGAGCACGATTCTCTGCCACTAAGGACGGAAACCCCTGATGAGTGCACACGAGGTAAGCCGCCGGACCGTGTTGGGCGCGGCGGCCGCGATCGCACCGGCGGTCATGGCCGGCTGTGCGGTCGGCGGCGGTGGCAACACCGAAAAGGTCGAGGGGCAGGCCGACGCCAAGAACCCACTCGGTGTCAAAGATGACGCGCCGCTTGAGGTCGTCATCTTCAACGGCGGCTTCGGCGAGGACTACGCCAAGGCGCACCAGGCCATGTTCAAGGAGAACTTCCCGAAGGTCACGATCACCCACACGGCGGTGACCGAGATCGGCAAGACGCTCCAGCCGCGGTTCATCGACGGCACCCCGCCTGACGTCATCAACAACTCCGGCGCGGGCCAGATCGACCCCGGTTCGCTTGTGGCGCAAGCACAGCTGGCCGACCTCAAGGACCTGCTCGACGCGCCCAGCCTTGACCAGCCGGGCAAGACCGTGCGGCAGACGCTGCTGCCCGGTGCGGTCGAGACCGGCACGTTCGGCGACAAGGTGCATATCCTGAACTACGCCTACACGGTGTACGGGATCTGGTACTCGAAGAAACTCTTCAACGACAAGGGCTGGACCTACCCGAAGACCTGGGACGAGCACATCGCGCTCTGCAAGCAGATCAAGGCCGCAGGCATCGCGCCGTGGACCTACCAGGGCCTGCACCCGCGCTACATGAGCTGGCCGGTGATCTCGACCGCGATCAAGTTCGGTGGCCCGCAGGTCGCGTTGAACATCGACAACCTGGAGCCGGGCGCGTGGACGTCCGAGCCCATGAAGATGGCCGCCGACGCGTGGCACCAGATCGTCAAGGACGGCTACATCCTTGAGGGATCGTCCGGCTTGGACCACAAGCAGTCGCAGACCGAGTGGTCCAAGGGCAAGGCCGTGTTCGTGTCGTCCGGCTCCTGGCTGGAAAACGAGCAGAAGGCCGTGACCCCGGCCGACTTCGACATGGCCGTCGGCCCGACGCCGAGCCTCGGGGCGGGCGACAAGCTGCCGTTCGCGGCCATCCGCGGCACGGCCGGCGAGCCGTTCATCGTGCCGGCCAAGGCCAAAAACGAGCGCGGTGGCAAGGAATACCTGCGCACCATGCTGTCCATGAAGGGCGCCAAGGACTTCACGCAGAAGGTGTCCAGCCTGACCATCGTCGCCGGCTCGGCCGAAGGCGTGCAGCTGCCGCCCGGCCTCAAGTCGTGCGTCGAGGCGCTCAAGGCATCCGGCGACAAGGGCTTCAACTGGGTGTACCCGGTGTACTACCGCAAGCTGGAGCGCAACCTGGTGGACGCGGCCTGCGGTGAGTTCTTCTCGGGGCGCATCGGTCCGCAGGAGTTCCTGGCCAAGTGCCAGAAGGGCGCCGACGAGATCGCCGCCGACACCACGTTCAAGAAGTACAAGCGCAGCGCATGAAACACGGAAAGTACCCGTTGCTGGCAGCATTCCTGCTGCCAGCACTCGGGCTGTACATCTACTTTGTCATCTCGCCGTACGCGCAGGCGTTCTACATCTCCGGCACGGACTGGCTGGGGCTGTCGGACACCTACAACTGGGTGGGCTTCGACAACTTCGTCAGGCTCGCCAAGGATGAATACCTGCGCAACGCCCTGTGGCACAACGCTGTGCTGATGGTCCTGCTGCCGGTCATTACGATCGTGCTCGGGCTGTTCCTGGCGTCGATGCTCAACGTGGGCGGCGGACAGGGCCGGGTCCGCGGGCTGCCCGGATCCGGCCTGTACAAGGTGATTTTCTTCGCGCCGCAGGTGCTTTCGGTCGCGGTGATCGGCGTGCTGTGGAAGGAGCTCTACAACCCGCGCAGTGGGCTGATCAACGGTGGGCTGCGCGCGCTCGGGCTCGACTCGCTGACCAAGACCTGGCTGGGCGACCCGGATGTCGCGTTCTGGGCGGTGCTCGCCGTCATGGTGTGGGCCAACGTCGGCTTCTATGTGGTGCTGTTCGGCGCGGCGATGCAGTCGATCCCGCGCGACATCTACGAGGCGGTCGCCCTCGACGGTGCCAACCGATGGACAGCCCTCTGGCGGATAACCCTTCCGCTCGTGTGGGATACCGTTCAAGTCGCCTGGGTGTACCTTGCCATCCTCGCGCTGGACGGGTTCGCCCTCGTGCAGGTGATGACGCGCGGTGGGCCCAACTTCTCCACCGACGTGGTCGGCCAGCGCATGTATGACGTGGCGTTCGGCGAGTTCAAGTTCGGCGAGGCGTCGGCCATCGGTGTGATCATGTTCTTCCTGACGCTGAGCGTGACCGTGATCGCGCTGCGCCTGTCCCGCCGCGAGAAGGTGGAGTTCTCGTGAGGCTGCTCAAAAACCCGTTCCCGCAGGCGTTTCTGGTCGTCTGGGGGCTGATGACGGCACTGCCGCTGCTGTGGGTGTTCATCAGCTCGTTCAAGGACGACAACGAGATCCTGAGCGATCCGTGGGGCCTGCCGGGCGCGCTGCGGTGGGAAAACTTCGGGCGCGCGTGGACCCATGGACACATTGGACAGTACTTCCTCAACAGCCTGATCGTCCTGTCGGTGTCGCTGACGCTCACCATGCTGCTCGGGTCGACGACCGCGTATGCCTTGGCGCGCTACAAGTTCCCGGGCAACCGGCTCATCTACTTCATGTTCGTCGGCGGGATGATGTTCCCGGTGTTCCTCGCGCTGGTGCCGCTGTTCGCCGTGGTGCGCAACGTCGGGCTGCTCAATACGCTGCCGGGCCTGATGATGGTCTACACCGCCTACTCGCTGCCGTTCACGGTGTTCTTCCTGTCCGCGTTCTTCCGGACCCTGCCGACCGCCGTCGCCGAGGCCGCGATGATCGACGGGTGTGGTCCGTTCTCCCTGTTCTTCCGGGTGATGCTCCCGATGGCCAAGCCCGGCCTGATCAGTGTCGGGATCTTTAACCTGCTCGGCCAGTGGAACCAGTACCTGCTGCCGGTGGTGCTGGTCAGCGACAAGGAAGAAAACTACGTGTTGGCGCAGGGTCTGGCGGCACTGGCGGTCAACGAGGGTTACCGGGGGGACTACTCGCGTCTGTTCGCCGGGCTGACCCTGGCCATCATTCCTGTGCTCATCGTCTACGCCGTATTCCAGCGTCAGGTCCAGTCGGGGCTGACCGCCGGGCAGTTGAAATGAGGGATGTGATGTCGGTGACCACCGAGAGCGACGCCGAGACGCTGATCGTCAGGCTGCGTGGCTTATTACCGACCCTGGCCGAATCCGAGCGGGCCGTGGGGCGGCTCGTGCTCGACCAGCCCGCTGAGATCGCACGGGTGGGCATCTCCGAGCTTGCCCGGCGCGCAGGGACCTCTGCCACCACCGTGACCCGTTTTTGCCGAAGCATTGGTTTGAATGGGTACCAGGAGCTGCGCCTGCTGCTCGCGGTGGCCGGATACAAGCAGGAGGCGGCCGGGCGTCAGCTGCCGATCGGCGCCGAGGCGGAGATCGCGGCAGACGACCCGCTGCCCGCCATCAGCCGCAAGATCGCGCTCGCGTCGCAGCAGGCGATCCAGGACACGTTCGAAACGTTCGACCTGTCGGCCCTGGCACGGGCGGTCGAGAGCATATCGGGGGCGCGCAAGGTCGACATCTACGGCGTGGGCGCCTCGGATGTGGTCGTGCACGATCTGCACCACAAGCTCTCGCACCTGGGCCTGGTAACGGTCGCGTATTCGGATGTGCACCTGTCGCTGGGCTCGGCGGCACACCTGAAGCCGGGTGATGTCGCGATCGGTGTGTCGCACTCGGGCCAGACGCACGAGGTGCTCGACCCGATGCGGGTCGCGGGAGAGCGTGGCGCCACGACCATCGCGGTGACCAACTATCCGCACTCGTCGCTGGCCGAGCAGGTCGACGTGGTGCTCGCCAGCGCCGGGCAGGAGGACGTGCTGTTCCGCACGGGTGCGACCGTGAGCCGGATCGCCCAGCTGTACGTGACCGACTGCCTGTTCGTCGCGCTCGCGCAGTATCGGGGCGAGGAGGCATGGGCCGCGTTCGAGCAGGCCCAGCAGGCGATATCCACACGAACGGGAGTTGATCGTGCACGCAGCGGCCGCCGTACCCACTGAGGAGCGCAATCCGGCATCCATGCACTTGGATGCCATGCCTCTTCCCGACCTGCTGCGCCTCATCAACGAACAGGATGCGACCGTCCCCGGGGCGGTCGCAGCCGTGTTGCCGCAGATCGAGTTGGCCGTCCAGGCCGGGGTGCGCGCGCTGCGCTCCGGCGGGCGGATCCACTACTTCGGCGCCGGCACCTCGGGCCGGGCCGCGTTCGCCGACGCTGCCGAATTGCGGCCCACCTTCAGCCTCGACCCGGACAAGGTCGTGGCGCACGTCGCCGGCGGACTCGAGGCGCTGTGGAGCGCCGTCGAGTCCGCCGAGGACGACGACGCGGCGGGGGAGCGCGATGCCGCGTCGGTGACCTCGCAGGATCTGGTGATCGGCGTGGCGGCGAGCGGGGCGACGCCGTATGTGGCGGGGGCTTTGCGGCAGGCGCGCAAGGTCGGGGCGACCACGGCGCTCATCTCGTCGCACCCGCACGCGCCGCTGGCCGAATACGCGGACATCGACATCGCAGTCAACACCGGGCCGGAGGTCATCACCGGCTCGACCCGGATGAAGGCAGGGACGGCGGCAAAGTTGGTGCTGCACACGTTTTCGACCGCGGTGATGGTCCGGATTGGACGGACCTGGTCCAACCTCATGGTGTGCGCCGTGCCCACCAACGCCAAGCTGCGCCAGCGTGCGGTGCGCACCCTGGTCAGCGCGACCGGGGTCGACCCGGACGTGGCGCAGGCGGCCATCGACGCGGCGGGCCAGGAGTTGCCGGTGGCACTGGTCATGCTGCTGTCCACAGTGGACGCGGCCACCGCCCGCGAAGCGCTGGCGGCGGCGCACGGCGTGGTCGCCGACGCGGTGCGCGCGCTGACCTGATCAAAGGCGCCCAACTGTCCGGTTCATCCGACACGGCGCATCGCTTGCTGCCCAGCGCGTACAAATGGTGCGCTCAATAGGGCGCGCAGGACACCGCGAAAACAAAGGGTGCGCTCAATCCGGCGCGCAGGACACCGCGAAAACATCTGCGCATGGCATTGCTCCTTTGCCGGGGGGAGAGGTGCCGCCGCCCCCGCGGGCAGCGGCACCCGCGGTTCAACGACAGGGCGCGGTGATACCGGGCCTGATCCGTATGCCCCACACCGCTGGCGGCGGGTCCTCCGGTATCCCGATGAAGTATCCCCCGCCGCCGCACAGAACGCGCTGCCCCGGACGCATCGAATCGCGCCAAACGGGCATCAGCAGTGGATCCGCCTCGACGTGGGCTCCAGATCGGGGACTCGCCTGCAGAGCGCCGGGACAAGAACGTGCGCTTACAACAGCCCGGAAATCGTCGTTGGGCTAATCGCCGTCGACTGCGACCTCAGCAACCGCAGACTACGCTGGCATTGACTCAGGGTATGAGCACCAGTTTGCCCCTGACTCGGGCGGTTTCGCTGGTGCGGTGGGCCAGAGCGGCCTCGTGCAGCGGGAAGACCTCCTGCACGTGCACGCGCAACTGGTCGAGCTTGGCGAGAGCTTCGAGGTCGTCGGCCGACGGCGCGACCTGCACCGCCTCGAGACGCACGCCCCTTCGTGAGGCATCCTGATCGGTGACTCCGGGCCGGTCCCAGAGCGTGCTGACGAGAATCCCGCCCGGTGCGAGGGTCGGTAACGATCGGGCGCCGTAGGAGTCGCCGATATTGTCGAGTACCACGTCGACATCGCGCACGGCGTCGGCGAAGTCCACTGTGGAGTAGTCGATGGTCTCGTCGGCGCCCAGCTCGCGCAGGAAGTCGTGATTGGACGCGCGGGCGGTGCCGATGACATGCGCACCAAGCGCTTTGGCGATCTGCACGGCGACGTGACCGACGCCTCCGGCCGCAGCATGGACCAAAACGCGTTGGCCCGGCTTGACCCCGGCGATGTGAACGAGCCCCTGCCATGCCGTGAGCCCGACCGAGGCCAGCCCGGCGGCCTGGACGTGGTCGAGCGTGGCGGGCTTGGCCGCGAGATCCGCCTCGGGCACGCGCGCGTATTCGGCGTAGGCCCGCGCGAAAAACCTCGGCATGCCGAACACCTCATCGCCGGGCTGGAACCGGCTGACGCGCTCGCCCACCGACTCGACGACACCGGACAGGTCGAACCCGGGGATGTGTGGGAGTTCGACCGGAAAAGGCACGGCCCCCGCGCGGATCTTCCAGTCGGCGGGGTTCACGCTCGCGGCACGCACGCGGACGACGACATCGTCGGGCCCTGCCACGGGCGGCACGACTTCGGTGTATTGGAGGACCTCTGGGCCGCCAAGCGCGGTCTGCACAATAGCTTTCACGTGGCCAACCGTAAGGCGGTCCGCATGAGATGTCCAAGCACAATGCGTCCGCGATCCATACCCGATCGTCTCAGCGACGATACGATTGGAGCCGTGGACGTGCTCGGTGACGCGCTTGCCGCCATGCGGTCGGGGCAGCAGCCTGGGTCGACGCGCACCGAGGTGCGTGCGCCTTGGGGCCTGAGCTTCGACAAGATCGCCGGGGCGGCGTTTCACGTGGTGCTGCAAGGCTCGTGCTGGCTCCTGCCGTCGAAAGGCGCGCCGGTCGCGCTCGGGCCGGGCGATGTCGTGTTCCTGCGCGGCGGTGGGCGACACGGGCTGGCCGACGACCCGCGCACACCGCTGAAGGTTTTCGGCGCGGGTGTCCACGACGGCACGGGTGCACAGACCGTATTGCTGTGCGGGGCCTACCATCTCGACCTCGCCCGCCCGCACCCGCTCCTGCAGGATCTGCCCGAAGTGATCCATCTGTCCACTGGGGTCGGGCGGAATGCCCCGCTGCGCGCGGCGGTCGAGTTGCTCGGGCACGAGCTCGACACGGCCGGTGGGGCCGGTGTGCCCGCGCTCGTAGACCTGCTGCTGCTCTACATCCTGCGGGCCTGGTTCGACGACCGGCCCGACTCGGGCGGTTGGGCGCTGGCGCTGCGCGACCCGCCGGTGCGGGCCGCGCTGGAGGCCGTCCATCGGGAGCCGGGCCGGGCGTGGACGGTCGCCGAGCTCGGGCGGTTGGGCGGGCTTTCGCGGGCCACGTTTGCCCGCCGGTTCACCGAGCAGGTCGGCCGGCCGCCGCTGGCCTATCTCACGTGGTGGCGGATGACCGTGGCCGCGCGGCGGCTTCAGGAAAACGACGCACCCGTGGCGGCGGTCGCGACCCGAGCCGGATACACCTCCGAGTTCGCCTTCGCGCGGGCATTCAAGCGCGAATTCGGGATCGCGCCGGGAACATATCGCAAACGCCTGCGGGCAGGGGCGAACCATTTGTAGCGTAAGCATGGTGGGAGAATTCTTCGAACGCATCCCGCAGGTGCTCAGGGCCGGGCTCTTGGCCGGGTTGGTGATGGGGATCGTGCTCGCCCCGCTGGGGATCGCCCTCGGGATGGCAGCCAAGGAGGGCAGCGAAAAGTGGCTGAGCGTGCCCAACAACCTGGCCGACGTGCCGGCCGGACAGACGAGCTACGTCTACGGGGCCGACAATCAGACACTGCTTGCGATGTTCTACGAGGAGCACCGCCGGTACCTCAAAATAAATGAGATACCGCAACATCTTCAGCATGCCGTCATCGCCGCGGAGGATTCGAGATTCTTCCAGCACAACGGCGTCGACGTGAAGGGCATGGCGCGGGCGTTCGTGGCCAACCAGAAGGCCGGTGAGGTGGAGCAGGGCGCATCCACACTGACAATGCAGTATGTGCGGATGGCGCTGCGCGACTCGGCCCGGACTCCAAACGAAGTCATCGAGGCCACCGAGCAGACGACCCGGCGCAAGGTGCGCGAGGTGCGCATCGCCCTGGAGATTGAGAAGAGACTGAGCAAACCCGAGATTCTTGAGCGGTACCTCAACACCGCCTACTTTGGACACCGAGCCTACGGTGTGTTCGCCGCGGCCGAGATCTACCTTTCGAAGGCGCCCGCGCAGGTGACGCTGGCCGAGTCGGCGATGCTCGCCGGTCTGGTCAAGGCGCCAACCGATTACGATCCGGCGGCGCAGGATTCCGCGGCGGCCAAGGACCGGCGCGACTGGGTGCTCACCCAGATGGCCGATCAGAAGCTGGTGACCCCCGAGGAGGCGGAGGCCGCCAAGCGGGAACCGTTGGCACTCAAGGTGTATGACCCGCCGCGCGACTGCGTTGCCGCCCATGACGGCTGGGGATTCTTCTGTGACTTCTTCAAATCGTGGTGGATGCGGCAGGAGGCGTTCGGCGCCAACCCCAATGAGCGTTTGGACAAGCTGTTGCGTAGTGGGTACCGGATAGTCACCACACTGGATCCCGCGATCCAGACGATAGCGCGCAACGAAATCGCCTCCAAGGAGAAGGAGGACAGCGTGTTCGCGCACGGGGTGGTGGCCATCGAGCCAGGCACGGGCAAGGTCAAGGCCATGGCCGTCAACCGGAAGTATTCGGTGGACCAGAGTGGCAACGGCCCGCACACCGACCCGGCCAAGGCCAGTGCCATCCCGGGCAACTACCCGAACACGGTCAACCCGTTGCTCGGCGGCGGCGACATGCCCGGCTATCAGGCCGGCTCGACGTTCAAACTCTTCACACTCGTTGCGGCGCTTGAGGCGGGCATGCCGCTGACGACCAGTTATCATGCGCCGCACCGGTATGTCAGCATCTACCTCAACGATCCCGGCTCGCCGTCGTCGTGTGGCGACCGGTGGTGCCCGGTGAACGCGAATGCGTCGATGACCGGCACGCACACCATGTGGTCCGGCTTCGGCAAGTCCGTCAACACCTACTTCGTGCAGCTGGAACAGGCGGTCGGGGCAGAAAAGGCGGTGCGCATGGCCGAACGGCTGGGCCTGAAGTGGCGCTCGGAGACCGACAAGATGATGGCCTCGCCCGAGCGGGCCGACGGCTGGGGCTCGTTTACCCTGGGCGTGGCCGACACGACCCCGCTGGAGATGGCCAACGCGATCGCGACCGTCGCGGCGGACGGCAAGTATTGCGAGCCGCTCCCGGTCGAGTCCATCACGGCGCAGGACGGCGGGGCGGTGTCGTTCGGAAACAAGTGCCACCAGGCGATCCCCGAGTCTGTCGCGCGTGCGGCCACCGACGCGGCGCGGTGCGTGACCGGATACAAGGCCGCGGGCGGCGACTGCGGCGACTGGTCCACGGCTTCGGGTGTCTATCCTGCGGTCGGCCGGCCGGTCGCGGGCAAGACGGGTACCACCGACGACACCAGGGCGGCCTGGTTCATCGGATTCACCCCGCAGCTCGCGGCCGCCAGCTTCATCGCCGACCCGGACAACCCGTTCAACGTCGTGGGCGACGGGCAGTCCCACAAGCCCATCCAGACCGTCTCCACCGTGTTGCGCGACGGCCTCGCCGGCCAGCCCGCGAAAGACTTCACGTATCCATAGCGCGTCTAAGCTGAGCGACGATGCTTTCGGGATCGGTGCGCAGGAGAAAGGCCGGGAACCGCAGCACCCGGTCGCCCTTGAGCCAGATTTCGTTCTGCCGCAACATATCGGCACCCCAGTGTTCGGCGTCCATGTGGTGCGCTCCGTCGATCTCCAGGTGCAGTTGATGGTCGTGCCAATAGGCATCCAGATAACGCATCCGTCCGCTGGCGTCGCGCCGCCACACCTGCCGATCCGGCTCGGGCAGCCCGTGCCTGCGGCACAGCACGGCAAACTCTATCTCTGGTATGGAAGTCGCGCCGCCCTCGGCGTAGTTGGCCGTCTCGCGCACCAGGTGGCGGCGCTTGGCTCTGGGCTGCTCCGCGATGGCGCGCAGGATCTCGCCGGGTGTCGCCCGCCGCTGCTGGCACGCCGCCGCCACGATGAGTTGCGCCTCCTTGTCGCTGCGCGCCCACTGTGCCGCATCGACAACGCTTCGCGCCATCGTGGTCCTCGCTGGAGCGCCAATCCGTTTGGGAGATTTGGCCGTGCGATGCACCCTAATCTGAGGCATGTCTCTGAGCAGGAGCTTCGGCTTGCGACGGACGCCGCCGGGAACGAGGAGGTCGACGACCTCCTGGGTTTCGAGCCGCAGGCCGCCTTCTCGCGCGGCCGCCAGCCCCGCGAGGACGGCCCCTTCCCCGATGCCCAGCACAGCCACCCAATGCTTCTGCCGGGTGGTGAGCTGCCCGCCAGTGGTGACGAAGACTCCCTGCGAGGCACGGCGCCATCGCTCCTTCGCCACTTGGTGCGCGACATGGCTGCGGCTCGTGTGCGTCACTGCCTGTTGGTAGGTAACGACTCCCGACTGGAGCACGAGGAGGTGTTCCCACTGCTTTGTCACGCCCGCAGTCTCGCGCCCGGGTACGACAGTCAATCTTGGAAGGTTTTACACGCTATAGCGTGTAAAACCTTCCAAGATCTCAGCCCTTCAATCCGGTCGTGTTGATGCCTTGCACGAGCATGCGCTGGAAGGCCACGAAGAACGCGAAGACCGGGAGCAGAGACAGGACAGACATGGCGAACATCGGGCCCAACGACGTTTGGCCGGTGCTATCAAGGAAGTTGCGCAAGGCAACCGGCACGGTGATGTTTTCCAGGTCGTTCAGATAGATGAGTTGCGTGAAGAAGTCGTTCCACGTCCAGATGAACGAGAAGATGGCGCTTGTCACCAGGGCTGGGCGGGACAGCGGGAGGATTATCTTCAGGAAGACCTGATAGGGACCGGCTCCGTCGATGCGCGCCGCGTCGTCGAGCTCACGCGGGATGCCGCGCATGAACTGGACCATCAGGAAGATGAAGAACGCCTCCGTGGCAAGCAGTTTGGGCACGATCAGCGGCGCCGTGGTGTCGATCCAGTCGAACGCCTTGAACAGGATGTACTGCGGGACGATCAGCACGTGCCCCGGCAGGAGCAGCGTGCCGATCATCGCGGCGAAATACAGCCCGCGCCCGCGAAAACGTAGCCTCGCGAATGCGTAGGCCGCGAGCAGACACGACGCGCAGTTGGCCAAAACCGTGAGTCCCGCGATGACCGTGGAGTTCCAGAAGAAGGTGCCGAACCCGACGTCCATGCTCGACCATCCGGCCGGATAGTGCGCCGTTGTCGCGTTTCCCGGCCACAGGCTCACGCTGCCGACGATTTCGTCGTCGGGCTTGAACGACGTGCTGACCATCCACAGCAGTGGATACAACACCAGCGCCATCAACCCAAGCAGGATAAGCAGTCTCACGAAGTGTCTCATGGCATTTCCTCCCCTGCTCGGCCGGACGCGTGGCTGCTGCAGCGCATCACGGCCCGCCGGCGAGCTGGGCTGGCGTGTTTGGAGCAAACTTCCGCTCATTGGCCGTCTCCGTAATGGACCCAGAACTTGCCGGTCGAGAAAAGCGTGGCCGTGATGAGGGCGATCGCGATCAGGAAGACCCACGCCATGGCGGAGGCGTAGCCCATTTCGTAGTCGGTGAAGCCGGACTGATACAGGTAAAGCGTGTACATCAGCGTCGAGTCGACGGGCCCACCGGTACCTCCGGACACCACGTATGCCGAGGTGAACCCCTGGAAGCCGTTGATGGTCTCCAGCACGAGGTTGAAGAAGATAACGGGAGACAGACCCGGCAGGGTGATGTGCCAGAAGGAGCGCCACTTGGTGGCGCCGTCTACCGCCGCCGCCTCGTAGAGCTCGTTGGGCACCTGCTTGAGGCCCGCCAGGAAGATGACCATCGGCGCGCCGAACTGCCAGATGGCAAGCACGACAAGGGTTTCCAGTGCCCAGTCGGGCTCGTTGATCCAGTTAAGCCCTTCTATGCCGAACAGCGCAAGGAATGCGTTGACCGCGCCGTCCTTCGACCACATCGCCCGCCACACCAGCGCGAGCGCGACACTGCCGCCCAGCAGCGACGGCAGGTAGAACAGTCCACGGAAGATGCCGGTGCCGCGGCGCTCCTTGTTGAGCAGCAGGGCGACGCCGAGCGCCGCGGCGAGTTTGAGGGGCACGGCCACCAGGGCGAATATCACGGTCACGCCCACCGCGTCCAAGTAGTGCGGATCGTCGGCGAACATGCGCGTGTAGTTGTCGAAGCCCACCCATTCCAGCTCCGACCAATCCGACAGCAGGTCGTAGTTGGTGAAGCTGAGCACGAGCGAGCCGAGCATGGGGATCGCAGTGATCCCCATGAGCCCGAGCAGCCAGGGCGACAGGAAGACGTATCCTGCTATGCCCTCTTTGCGGTTGGCCGGATTACTTGAGCGCGGCATCGGCTTCCTTGAGGAACGCTTCCGCCGCCTCGGCGGACGTGGCTTTGCCGTACTGGACGCTCTCGGCGTGGGTGGTGAGCAGCTGCCGCACCTTGACGTGGCCCTTGGGCGGCACGGGCGGCGCTTGCCCGAACTTCGACGCCAGGTCGGTTTCGAAGGCGAACGCCTCCTTCGTGACCTTGTCGGTGAGCCCGTCGGCCACGCCCTTGCGCACGTCCATGTTGGACGACAGGCCGCGGTCGGCGCCCCACAGCTTGCCCACCTCGGGCGAGTTGACCAGGAAGTTGATCACGTCGACCGCCCGGTCCTTGCGCTCGCTAGACCGCGCGACCGAGAAGTACATCGCGGCCCGCGCCCACTGGCCCTTCGGGTCACCGGGGTAGGCGACCACACCGAGCGTGCGCTTGGTCAGCTTCTGCGTGTCGGACAGCTGGTTGGCCCACAGGAACGACGTCGCGGCCTTCCCGGTCACCACGAGTTGCTTCGTGACGTCACCGGCGTTGGCCTCGTGGATGATGTCGGCGGTCGGCGCCGCCTTGCGGTCGCGGGCGCCCTTCCACAGGTCGAACCACTTGATCAGATCCTCTTTGGACACTGCCATGGCCTTCTTGCCGTACAGCTCCTTGCCCTGCTGGCGCAGCCACACCCACAGCGCCTTGTAGTCGGCGCTGGGGTCCATGGTGCCAAGGACCTTGCCACCCGACTTGGTGTAGACCTGCTCGCCCCAGGCGATCAGCTCTTCCCAGCTCATGCCGGTCTTGGGCTCGGGCACGCCGAGCTCCTGGCACAGCTGCTTGTCGTAGATCATGCCCGGGGTGTTCTCACCCGTGGGCACGCCCGCGAGCTTGCCGTCGACCTCCGCGTACTTCCAGAGGCTCTCGGGGAACTTGCTGACGTCGAGCTTGTTCTTTTCCTTGTACGAGGTGAGGTCCAGCGTCACGTTGCGCTCGGCGTATTCGCTCAGCGCGCCATCGTCGATCTGGAAGATGTCAGGCGCGTTGCCACCCGCGGCGAGCGTCGCGAGCTTGTCGTAGTACCCCTGGTTGCCCTGCCAGGTGGTCTTGAACGTCACGAACGGATACTTCGCCGTGTAGAGCTTGAGCGCCTCCTCGGTCGCCTTGGCCCGTGATTCGGAGCCCCACCAGAACACGGAGAGCTCCACCGGCGCGGTGGACTCCGGCTCGGGCTGGTTGCCGCTGTCGGTCCCGCAGGCCGCGAGGACCGGCAGGGACAGCGCGCCCAGTAACAGGGTCCGCCGGCTAGTAACGTGTGACGATGCGGCACGGTGCATGGGTCGCTCCTTGAGTCGTGTTATCGGCCGCTGCCCCGGGGCCGGCACCGCAGATGCCGGCCCCGGGATCCTTAG
Organism: Allorhizocola rhizosphaerae; assembly: GCF_003426775.1. Classification (GTDB taxonomy): domain Bacteria; phylum Actinomycetota; class Actinomycetes; order Mycobacteriales; family Micromonosporaceae; genus Allorhizocola; species Allorhizocola rhizosphaerae. The sequence continues at coordinate 41,922 of NZ_QJUG01000004.1, forward strand.
ATATTCGTTGGGGCCGGTCCGGAAGAGTTCCGGATGACCAGCTCGGTTTGCAGCGTGACGAGCGCGGTGGTGCGGCGGTCGTCACCGTGGGCGAGCAGCATGTCGACGGCTGCCCGTCCGGCGGCCGCCGTGGGGGTGGCCACCGTGGTCAATGTGGGCCGGGTGCGCCGGCTCAGCGCGGTGTCGTCGATCCCGACGACGCTGATCTGCGTGGGCACGGCCACCCCGGCCGAGTCGAGCCCGTCGATGAGCCCGACGGCCATCAGGTCGTTGTAGGCCAGCACGGCGGTCGCTCCGGTGCGGATGACGGCCTCGGCCTGGCCCGAGCCGCCCTCCTCGTTCGGCGGGTTGGGCCCCAAAACCGTGAGCTCCACCGACGCGGTCCGGGCCGTGAGCGTCGCCGAGCGGCGGATCTCGCGGTTGGTCCACGAGCCGCGGGGCCCGCCCAGCAGTGCTATATGGGTGTGGCCGAGCCCGACGAGGTGCTCGATGGCCAGCCGTGCCCCCTGCGCGTGGTCCATCACGACGGCGGGCAGCCCGGGGACCGGGCGGTTGACGACGACCAGCGGAACGTCGCGGGAGAGCCGCTCGATCTGCGTGTTGCTCATGCGGGGGCTGCACAGCAGCACCCCGTCGACCTGTTTGGCCAGCGCCAGCACCAACTCCTCCTCGACGTTGGCGTCTTCGTTGGTGTCGGCGATGAACAGGTGGTAATCCCTTCCCCTGGCGTGTGTCTCGGCCGCTTTGATCAGGGGTGGGAAGAACGGGTTGGCGATGTCGGCGACGATCAGGCCGATGTTGTGCGTGCGCCCCGTGATGAGCGCCCGTGCCGCTCGGTTCGGCCGGTATCCCAACTGCTCGGCGCAGTCCAGAACCCTTGCGCGCGTGGATGGGTTGACCAGGTGCGGCGCGCTGAAGGTGCGCGACACCGTGGAGACATGCACGCCGCTGACCTTGGCGACGTCGCGGATGGTGGCCGGCACGGTGGCCCTCCTTCGCGAATCCGTCGTGCTCCCCGTCGTGTGATGCATGCCATTAATGCAAACGGTTGCGATGATGTCAACGCTCTCAGGTTTCGATCCGATGACGACCGGGCCTCTTGCGGGCACTTTTTCTACGGCAAAATGGGACATTTGCGGGTAGGGGATTGACGCGCGACCCCCGGCGATGGTTAGTTCTGGTGCAAACGTTTGTAGAAGGCGGGTAGAAGTGCGGTACGCGATCGTTGGTACCGGGGCGCGAGCCCAGATGTGGGCGCGCGAGCTGAGCCGCCACGGTGAACTGGTGGCGCTGGCCGACACCAACCCGGCCCGGGTCGCGGTGCTCCAAAAGTCTTATCCCGCGCCGGGTTACGACGCCGCGGACGTGCCGGCGATGCTGGCCAAGGAGCGGATCGACCTGCTCGTCGTGTGCACGGTCGACGCCACGCACGACGAATACATCGTGGCGGGGCTCGAAGCGGGCTGCGACGTGGTGACTGAGAAACCCATGACCACCGACGCCGACAAGTGCCGGCGGATCCTTGACGCGCAACGGCGCACGGGCAAGCGGGTGACGGTCGGGTTCAACTACCGCTTCCATCCGGTGCACCAACAGGTGCGTGAGCTGTTGCCACGCATCGGCGAGATCGGGTCGGTGCATTTCGAGTGGGTGCTCGACGTGCGCCACGGCGCCGACTACTTCCGGCGCTGGCACCGTGACAAGGCCAACTCCGGCGGGCTGCTTGTGCACAAGTCGACCCACCACTTCGACCTCGTCAACTGGTGGCTCGGCGCCTCGCCCGAGACCGTGACGGCCTACGGCCGTCTGTTCTTCTACGGCGACGAGGCCGGGAAGCGGCACGGCTACGCGCGCGACTACGAGCGGGCGCACGGCTCACCCGCGGCCGCGGACGATCCGTTCGCCCTGCAGCTGAGCGAAAACGACGGGCTGCGCGAGCTTTATCTGGAGGCGGAGGCGCACGACGGCTATCACCGCGATCAGAACGTGTTCGGCGCCGGAGTGTCCATTGAGGACGATATGGCGGTGCTGGTGCGCTACAACACCGGCGCCACGATGTCCTACCACCTGACGGCCTATTCGCCGTGGGAGGGCTATCGGATCGCGTTCAACGGCAGCCGCGGGCGCATCGAGCTGGACATGGTCGAGTCGGATCACGTGGCGCCGAGGGTGGCGGGCCAGGTGAAGGGGCACAGTGCGGCGCTGCACGGTGTCGAGGCCGCCCGCGAGCAGGGCGGCGTGAGCCTGCGCCTGCGCGAGTTCTGGCAGCCGCCGCAGGACGTGCCGGTCGCACCCTTCGAAAGAGAAGGGCACGGCGGCGCCGACGCACGCATGATCGATGCGCTGTTGACCGACGGGCCGTCGGCATTGGATGGTGCACGGTCGCTGTTGACCGGGTTGGCAGCCAACGAATCGATGGCTACGGAGAGGTCGGTGCGTGCCCGCGACCTTCTCGACCTGAGCGAGTGGGAGAGATGACAGGCATGCAGGACATCCTTTTTCCGGCCGATCCGGCCACCCGGGCGATCGCCCGCGAGCTCTACGGGCACGCCCGCGACCTGCCGCTGATCAGCCCGCACGGGCATGTGGACCCGGCGATCCTGGCGCAGGACAGCCCGTTTCCCGACCCGGCGCGGCTGATCATCTCGCCGGACCACTACCTGACTCGAATGCTTCTGAGCCAAGGGATCCCGCCGGGGGAGCTGGGCGTCAAACGGCTCGACGGTGGGCCGGTGGAGACCGACCCGAGGAAGATCTGGCGGACTTTCACCGACAACTGGCACCTCTTCCGCGGTACACCATCGAGATTGTGGTTGGAAAAGACGCTCACCGAGGTCTTCGGAATCACCACACCGATGGGATTCGACGTCTACGACGAGCTCGCCGAAAAACTGGAGCAGCCCGCCTACCGGCCGCGGGCGCTGTTCCAGAAGTTCAACCTGGAGGTGCTCGCCACCACCGAGTCCCCATTGGACAGCCTGGCCAGTCACGCCAAGCTGGCCGAGGAGGGCTGGGGCAAGCGGGTCATCACCACGTTCCGGCCGGACGATGTGGTCGACATGGACTGGATCGGCTGGGCCGACCGGGTCGCGCGGCTGGGTGAGGTGTCCGATTGCGACACTTCGACCTTCACCGGGTACCTGGAAGCCTTGCGCAAGCGCCGCAGGTTCTTCATCGAGCACGGTGCGACGTGCTCGGACCACGGCCACCCGACCGCGCAGATCGCCCCTGCGGAGGATGCGGCGGCGATTTTTCAGCGCGCGCTGCGCGGTCAGGTGAGCGAGCGGGAGGGGGAGACCTTCCGTGCACACATGCTGCACGAGTTCGCTCGCATGTCGCTTGAGGACGGTCTGGTGATGCAACTGCACCCGGGTTCGGTGCGCAATCACAACCGCTTCCTGCACCGCACCTACGGGCGCGACACCGGCGGCGACATTCCACAAAGGACGGAATACACGGCCGCGCTCAAGCCGCTGCTGGACGCCTACGGGCACGATCCGCGGCTGCGCATCGTCGTGTACACATTGGACGAGTACACCTACACGCGGGAGCTGGCCCCGCTCGCCGGCGGCTATCCGTCGCTGTTCCTCGGTGCGCCGTGGTGGTTCCTGGACGCGCCCGAGGCACTGCGCCGCTGGCGCGAGGCCGTCACCGAGACCGCGGGCTTCTACAACACGGCCGGGTTCGTCGACGACACCCGCGCCTACTGCTCCATCCCGGTCCGCCACGATGTGGCGCGCCGCATCGACGCCGGGTTCCTCGCCCGCCTGGTCGCCGAGCACCGGCTCGGGCTCGACGAGGCCGCGGAGACCATGGCCGATCTCGCCTACCACCTGCCAAAGAGGATCTTCAAAGTATGAGAATCGTTTCGTACGAGGTGCATGATGTCCGCTTCCCGACGGCTGCGGCGGGGGACGGGTCGGACGCCATCAACCGGGGCGACTACTCGGCCGCCTACGTGTCGCTACACACCGACGGCGGGCCCAGCGGCGACGGGTTCACGTTCACCAATGGGCGCGGCAACGAAATCGCCTGTGCCGCAATCCATGCGCTGGCACATCACGTGGTGGGCCGGACGATCGAGGAGATCGCCGCGGAGCCGGTGAAGTTCTGGCGCTCGCTCACGGCGGACGTGCAGCTGCGCTGGCTCGGGCCGGAAAAGGGCGTCATCCACATGGCGACCGGTGCGCTCGTCAACGCAGTATGGGACCTTCGGGCCAAGCTTGAGGGCAAGCCGATGTGGCGGCTGCTGGCGGAGATGCCCAGCGAAGAGCTCGTGCGCAACATCGACTTCCATCACATCGTGGACGCGCTCACTCCCGACGAGGCACTGTCGCTTTTGGAGTCGCGCCAGGTTGGCTATGCGCAACGGCTTTCGGTGTTGGAGCGCGACGGCTTCCCGTCCTACACGACGTCTGTCGGCTGGCTCGGTTACCCGGACGAGCAGGTGAAGTCGCTTACGCAGGCCGCTTACGACGCGGGCTTCCGCGCGATGAAGATGAAGGTCGGCGGGCCGATCGAAGACGACGTGCGCCGGGCCGGGCTGATCCGCAGCGTGATCGGCGACAACGCGCTGCTGATGATGGACGCCAACCAGGTGTGGGACGTGCCAGAGGCCATCGCCAACATGTCTGCGCTGAAGGAGTTTGACCCTTACTGGATCGAGGAGCCGACGCATGCCGACGATGTCCTCGGGCACGCGGCTATCGCCAAGGCGGTGGCGCCGATCCGGGTCGCGACCGGTGAGGTGGCCGCCAACCGGGTGATCTTCAAGCAGCTGCTGCAGGCCGGCGCGATCGGCGTGTGCCAGGTGGACGCGTGCCGGGTCGGCGGGGTCAACGAGGTGCTCGCGACGCTGCTCATGGCGGCCAAGTTCGACGTGCCGGTGTGCCCGCACGCGGGCGGTGTCGGCCTGTGTGAATACGTGCAGCACCTGGCCATGTTCGACTACCTGCGGGTGGGCGGCTCGATGGCCGACCGGATGATCGAGTATGTGGATCATCTGCACGAGCACTTCGAGGACCCGATCACCGTGGTCGGCGGGCGCTACCGGCCGCCGGTCAAGCCCGGCTACTCGGCGACGCTGAAGCCCGCATCCATAGCCGAGTTTTCCTTTCCGGACGGCCCGGTATGGCGACACGGCTGAGCAGGCAATCCGCCCTGCCCGAGGCGTGCCGGCCGCTGGTCGAGCCGGGCTCGTTCGCGGCCGGGATCGTACATCTTGGCCTCGGCGCGTTTCACCGGGCGCATCAAGCGGTATATACGGAAGCAGCGATGGCGCGATCCGGCGGCGACTGGGGCATAGTCGGGGTCGCGCCTCGCTCCTATTCCGTGCTCGCCGCCCTGTCCGAACAGGACTATCTGTTCAGCGTGGTGACGCTGTCGCAGTCGCTGGCGGGCACGCGAGCGGTCGCGGCGATGAGCGGGGGCGTGCACGCGGGCAGCAACCCGGCCGGTGTGATCAAGCTGCTGGCCGATCCGGCGATCAAGGTGGTCACGCTCACCGTGACCGAGAAGGCGTACCGGCCGGAGTCGGAAATGATGCGCCTGCTCGTCGCCGGGCTGAGGGTCCGGTGCGGGGCGCCCGTCACGATTTTGAGTTGCGACAACCTGCCGTCCAACGGGCGCGTGCTGGAGGGCGTCGTGCGCGGGCTGGCCCCCGAGCTGTCCCACGTGACGTTCCCATCGTGCATGGTGGACCGGATCGTCCCCGCCACCACGCAATCCACTTTGGACCGTGCCGTGGCCGACATGGGCTACGCCGATCTGGCGGCGGTCGCCGCGGAGCCGTTCCTGCAGTGGGTCATCGAGGACGACTTCGCCGCGGGGCGGCCCGACTGGCCCGCGCAGTTCACCGGCGACGTGACCCCGTGGGAGCACATGAAGCTGCGCGCGCTCAACGGCGTGCACAGCGCGCTGGCCTACCTCGGCGCGCTGGCCGGATGCACCTACATCTGGGAGGCGTTGCGCCTGCCCGGCATGGCCGAGTTGCTGCGCCAGTATGTCGCGACCGAGGTGGCCGTCTCGTTTGACCCGCCGGACGGCGAAGACGTTGTGGCGTATGGCGAGAGTGTGCTGAATCGCTTCGCCAACGCCGAGCTTGGTCATAAGACCCTTCAAGTCGCCATGGATGGTACCCAGAAACTGCCGCAGCGGTTGCTCTGTGTGCTCAACACCGTGCCCAACCCGCGCCTTGCGACGCTGATCGCCGCCGCCTGGGCCGAGTTCGCCGCGAGCGACACCCAGCCGCTCGACGATCCGCTGGCCGACGTCATCAAGGCCGACGCCTCGACCGAGGCGCTGTTCGGTGAGGCCGGCCTGCTGCCCGTGCACGACGCGCAGCGCCGCGCGATGATCGACGGCTGGCGGCGGGAGATCGCCAAACACGGTCCGGCTGAGGTGGTGCGGGTCGCATGACGCGGGTGGCATTGATCGGCGCGAACGGGCATGGGGTTCACCATCGCGAGGTCGTCACGGACGAGCCCCTGGCGGAGCTCGTCGGGCTGTCTGATGTGAGCGAGGTGCACGACCCGCCGGTGGGCGTGCCGGTGTTCACCGACGCGGACGTGATGCTCAAGTCTGTCGAGCCCGACGTCGTCATCGTCTCCACGCCGCCCGCCACCCATCTGCCGCTCGCTGTCGCGGCATTGCGCGCCGGTGCGGATGTGTTGCTGGAGAAGCCGCCCGTGCTGGATCTGGCGCAGCACGAGGCGTTGTCAGCCGTGGAGTCCGAGACCGGGCGCGTGGTGCAGGTGGGCTTCCAGGCGCTGGCGTCGCCGGACCTGCCGCGCCTGCGCGAGTACCACGCGGACGTTTCCGTTGTAGGGGCGTGGTTCCGCGACAGCGAGTACTGGACACGCTCCCCGTGGGCCGGGCGGCCCCCGCTCGACGGCGCGCTGCGCAATCCCTTCGCCCACGCGATAATGCAGGCCCTCGCGGTCGTCGACGCGCCACCAGTGCGGGTCGAGGTGGCGTGGGCCCGGTCGCGCGGTGACATCGAGGTCGACGACATTTCCACGCTGCGGCTGGGATTCGCCGACGGGCGGCGCGTCCTGGTTGGCGTGTCGCTGGCCTCCGACGAGGAGTTCATCGACGGCGAGCTGCGCACCGGTCCGGAGGTGGTGAACTTCCGCGAGTTCGAAGGGGTGTCATTGCTGCACAACCTGATCCAGCACCGGCTGTCCGATGTGGAGCTGCTCGCGCCGCTGGCGCTCACGCGCGGATTCACCGCTGTGGTCGAGGCTCTGGGCGCGCTGCCGGCACCCGGTTTGCTGAAGGGAGCGCCGGCCGGGATCGCCGGGATTCTGCGCCGCTGTGCGGCGGATTTCGCCCTGCTGAACGAGATCGAAGCCCCCTGGACTGCAAACGCGACGGGCGGTGCTGCAAATATCGCCGACTGACCCGGGCATGACTTTTTGAATAGGCGCAGGTAAGCCGGTTGTAGGGTCCGGAGACAATCCTTATCGCGCACTATCGGCTGCAACATTCCTGCATATCGAATCCATTGACTTCGCTGGTCACGGCTTTCTAGTTTCGCATTATGCGAAACCTGGCTGTAATAGTCGTGGCTGTGCTGACGCCATTCGCGTTAGCCTCCCCCGCTCCCGCTGCCCACGGCGGCGGTCAAGGGAACCTCACTGAACATTTCGCCCGGCAGACATTGCCGCCCAATGACGGATGGGCGGCATCGGGCGCGGGGACCACGGGCGGCTCGGCCGCCGCCACCATCACGACCGTCCAAACGCGAGACCAGCTCGCGGCCGCGGTGGCCGGCGACTCGCCAAAAATCGTGCTGGTAAAGGGAGTGATCGAGGGCCCGGCATGTGACGGGCTCGCCGATCCCGCCTACTCGCTGGAGGCTTTCCTGGCCGCGTATGACCCCGCGGTCTGGGGCCGGGTCAACCCCAGCGGGCCGCTGGAGGAGGCACGGCTGCGGTCCGTGGCCAACCAGAAGGCGCTCACCGAAATCAAGGTCGGTCCAAACACGACGATCGTCGGCGCCCGCGGGGCCACGCTCAAGCGGCTCACGCTGATGATCGACCGTGCGCCGAATGTCATCGTGCGCAACCTGAACCTGCAGGACGCGGCCGACTGCTTCCCGCGGTGGAGCCCGACCGACGGGTCCACGGGCAACTGGAACTCCGAGTACGACCTGATCTCGGTGCGCCGGTCCACCAACGTGTGGATCGACCACTGCACGTTCAGCGACGGTGACAACCCGGACTCCAACCAGCCGGTCCACTTCGGACGGCCGTATCAGGTGCACGACGGCGCGCTGGACATCACGCACACGGCCAACCTGGTGACGGTGTCGTGGAACGTGTTCACCAACCACGACAAGACCATGCTGATCGGGTCCAGTGACACGGTCGGCCCGGACGTGGGCCTGCTCAACGTCACGTTGCACCACAACGTGTTCGACGGAGTCGGCCAGCGCATCCCCCGCGTGCGGTTCGGCAAGGTGGACCTCTACAACAACTACTACAAGCTCCGTGAGCCGTTCGACTACGCCGTCGGCGTGGGCATCCAATCGGCGGTCTACATGGAGAACAACTACTTCCGGCTCGCGGAGGACGTGCCAACGGACACGATCCTGCGTGACTGGAAGGGCACGACGTTGACGGAGATCGGCTCGCGGGTCAACGGCCAACCGGTCAGCCTGCTCGACGCGTACAACGCCACGCACGACCCCGACTTCGGGTCCGACGCCGGGTGGACCCCGGTGTTGCGGGCACACGCCCCGCACCCGACGGTGGTCGTGCCGATCCTGACCAGATTCCTGGCGGGAGCGCATTGATACGGAGGTAACCGCATGAATGCGAGGCTGTCCATCGCTGCGGTAGCAGCGACCGCCCTGGTCAGCATCGGGTTCCTACTCAGCGGCGCGCACGCGGTCACGCCGTTCTCAGACGACTTCGAGGACGGCAACACCAGCGGATGGTCCCAGTCCGGTGGTCAGTGGTCCGTGGTCGCCGAGTCATGGCTGACACCGACTGTCCGGCTGTTCGCCGGGAGCTCCGGTTGGATCAGCTACACGGTCGAGGCCCGCGTCAAGCCGACCGCCCTCACCGGCGTCGGCTCTTTCGCGGGCATCGCCGCACGTGCCGCTCTCGGCAGCAACAGCGCGATCGCCTCGGGCCGCAGGGGCGTCCTCACCGACCAGGCCACTGCCCAGTTCGACGATGCGAAGGTCACGGACACGGCCGACCCCGGACCCACGACTCTGACAGCCCCGCCCGACACGGCGCCCGCGGGGCCAACCTCGACGGCCGGCTCGACCCCGCACGGCGGTGCCGGCCGCGACTGACGTTCAGCAATCCCTTCCTACGTCCCAAGAGAAGGTACGCATGAAACTCAAACTCACCCTAGCCACGGCGACCTCGGCGGCGGTTGTCGCCGCGATGGTCGTTGTGATGAGCTCGGGCGCGAACGCGGCAACGCTGTTCTCGGACAACTTCGACGACGGGAATGCCAACGGCTGGACCAGGTCCGGCGGTTCGTGGTCGGTGATGTCCGGAGCCTACGCGCAGACCGGCACGAGCTCGGACGCCAAGGCCCAGGCGGGCTCCACGACCTGGACCACGCAATCAGTGACGGCCCGGGTGCGGCCGACATCGTTCGGCACGAATTCCTCTCGTGCCGTGGGTGTCGTGGCGCGGGCGCAGAGCTCGTCGAACTACTACTCGCTCGTGCTGACCCCGGGCGGCGCCCAGCTGCGCCGCGGCGCGACGGTGCTCGCGTCCGCATCGTTGGCCGTGTCGACGGGTACCTGGTACACGTTGACGCTCAATGCCGGCTCATCGACATTGACGGGCCTGGTCAACGGAGTGCAGGTGGTCAACGCGACCGACAGCAGCTACGCGTCGGGCAGGGTCGGGTTCGTCAGCACGTACGCCGCAGCGACGTTCGATGATCTGGTGGTCACCGACGCGCCCGGCACGACCCCGACCGGTTCGCCGTCGCCGTCCACGTCCAGCAGCCCACCGGCACCCGGCACGTGCAACACATCCGGCACGGCCGACGGCCACGCGACCGGCACGACCGGTGGCGCGGGCGGCCCGAAGGTCGAGGTCGACACGGCCGGCGAGCTGATCAGCGCGATCGGCCAGTCCGGCCCGCTGCAGATCTGCGTGCGCGGCATGATCACACTCCCGGCCGGGATGTATGACGTGACGTCGCACAAGACGATCGTCGGCATCGGCGACAACTCCGGTATCACGGGCGGCGGGTTCAACATCGGCCTGCCGATCAGCGACGTGACCACGCCGCCGGCCAACGCGGTACACAACGTCATCATCCGCAACCTGATATTCCGCAACGCTTCCGACGACTCGATCAACGTGCAGATGTTCTCCCACCACATCTGGATCGACCACAACGACCTTGCCTCGGGCTACGACGGCCTGATCGACATCAAGCGGGGATCGACCAACGTCACGGTCTCCTGGAACCACCTGCACAACCACACCAAGACGATGCTGCTTGGCCACGACGACAACAACGGTGCGCAGGACACCGGCCGGCTCAAGGTGACCTACCACCACAATTGGCACAACCGGACCCCGCAGCGCAACCCGCGGGTGCGCTACGGCGAACCCGTGCACATCTACAACAGTTACTTCGTCTACAACACCGACACCGGGCCCGCCTGCCAGGTTTACTCCGGCTGCGTGGTTGAGGGCAACTACTTCGAGGACGTCGAGGAGCCCGTGACCAACACCTACTCCGGACCGGCGGGGCGTTGCGTGGCACGCAACAACGTCTTCGTCGGCGAGTCCGGCACGCCGGAGTGCTCCGGCACGGTGCAGGAGCCCTCGACGTACTACTCGTACAGATTGGACGATCCCAACCAGGTGAAGGCGATCGTCATGGCCGGAGCAGGGGTGGGCAGGATATGAGAGCCAAAGTCATCGTCGCCGTCACCACGGCCGTCGTCACCGCGACGGCCCTGTGGATGGGCACGGCCAACGCGGCAACGCTGTTCAGCGACGACTTCAACGACGGCAACGCCGACGGCTGGACCAGGTCCGGCGGCACGTGGGTCGTTTCGTCGGGTGCCTACACGCAGACCGGCACGGGTTCGGACGCCAAGGCCCAGGCGGGCTCCACGTCATGGACCGCGCAATCGGTCACGGCCCGGGTGCGGCCCACCGCGTGGGGCTCCAACTCCAACCGCGCGGTCGGCGTCGCGGCGCGAGCCACGGGCCTGTCCACCTTCTACTCGCTCGTGCTCACCCAGAGCGCGGTGCAGATCCGGCGGGGGACAACGGTTTTGACCTCGGCGTCGTTCTCCGTGTCGACCGGCACGTGGTACACCTTGAAACTCAACGCGAGCGGCCAAGGGCTGACCGGTTTCGTGAACGGCGGCCAGGTGCTGTCCACTGTGGACGGCGCGCTGGCGTCCGGCCGGGCCGGGTTCGTGGCCGGCTACGCGGCGGCCCAGTTCGACGACATCCTGGTGACGGATGAGGCCGGGCCCAGCCCGTCGCCCAGCGCGTCCTCGCCGAACCCGTCGCCGTCGGTGTCCCCGTCCGGCTCACCGTCGCCTACCCCGTCGGTGTCCATCCCGCCGATGCCCAATGTGGCCGACGGCTACGCCGGCGTCAACGCGTGGGGCCAGAACGGGACATCGGGCGGCGCCGGAGGGTCCACTGTGGACGTCAACAGCGCGTCGGCGTTCCTGTCGGCGATCGCCAACCCCAACCCGCTCGTCATCCGGGTCAACGGGATGATCTCGCTGCCCGGACCCATGCACGACGTGACGTCGCACAAGACCATCATCGGGGTCGGGGCCAACTCCGGTCTCACGGGTGGCGGGCTCAACATCGGCCTGCCGCTGAGCGACAGCATCACCTCGCCGCCGGCCAACGCGGTGCGCAACGTCATCGTCCGGAACCTGAATATCACCAACTGCCCGGACGACTGCATCAATGTGCAGATGTTCTCGCACCACATTTGGATCGATCACAACCAGCTGGGCAACCAGAACGACGGCGCGCTCGACGTCAAGCGCGGATCGAGCTATGTGACCATTTCGTGGAACCGGTTCGCCAACAGCGACAAGAACATGCTGCTGGGTCACGACGATTCCAACGACGCGCAGGACGTCGGCCGGCTGAAGGTCACCTATCACCACAACTTCCTCGACGGCTCCAATCAGCGCAACCCACGGGTGCGCTTCGGCGAGCCGGTGCACATCTACAACAACTACTACCTCCACATCACCGGCTATGGCGCGGCCTCGCAGATGAACGCCTGCCTCGTCGTGGAGAACAACTACTTCGACGACGTGGAGAAGCCCACGCGCAACGATGTCGGCGGCACCGCCGGGCGGATCGAGGCGCGCGGAAACATCAATGTGAATACCGAGGATCCGATCGTCACCGCCGGCTCGTGCACCTCCCAGCCGAGGGACTACTACTCCTACACGCTGGACCCGGCCGCGAACATTCCGGCCCTCGTGAGCGCCGGGGCGGGGGTGGGCAAGATATGAACCGAAAAGCCCTTATCGCTGCCGCGGCCGCCGTGGTCACCGCTGTCGGGTTATTTGTCGGTACCGCTAACGCCGCAACGCTGATCGAAGACAACTTCAACGACGGCAACGCGTCCGGATGGACCACGTCGGGCGGCTCGTGGTCGGTGGCGGCCGGGGCCTACGAGCAGACGGGCACCGGCTCGGATGCCAAGGCCCTGGCCGGATCGACGTCGTGGACCAACTATTCGGTGCAGGCACGGGTGCGGCCCAACGCTTTCGGGTCCAACTCGGCGCGTGCGGTCGGGGTCTCGGCGCGGGCACAGAGCCTGTCGAACTTCTACTCGTTCGTGCTCACTCCATCGGGGGCACAACTGCGCCGGGGCACCACGGTGCTCGCATCGGCGTCGCTGAGCGTGTCGGCCGGCACGTGGTACACGTTGAGCCTCAACGTGTCCGGGCCCTCGCTCAGCGGGTCGGTCAACGGGACGCAGGTCGTGTCCACTTCGGACTCTACCTACGCCAACGGGCGCGCCGGGTTCCACTCCAGCTACGGCAGCGCGAGTTTCGACGATATCGTGGTGTTCACCGGCACGGCGCCCTCGCCAACGGCAACGTCGTCGCCGACACCGACCGGCTCACCGATCCCGGAGCCGCCGGCCGGACAGCCGGACGGGTTCGCGATCGGCACCACGGGCGGCGCCGGCGGGCCGACCGTCACCGTCACGAACGCCGCGCAGCTGGCCGACTACGCGGGGCGCGCCGGGCCGTACAACATCATGGTTTCAGGCACCATCTCCACGTCCGACATGATTACCGTGGTGGCCAACAAGAGCATCATCGGTGTCGGGTCGACCGCGCACATCACCGGCGGCGGGCTGCAGATGGGTTCGACCACGCGGCCGGGCCACAACGTGATCATCCGGAACATCAAGTTCAGCAACGCGTCGGACGACTCGATCAGCGTGACCAACGGCGCGCGCGGGGTGTGGATCGACCACAACGAGTTCCTGCCTGGATCGGACGGGTCGCTGGACATCAAGCGCCAATCGACCAACGTCACCGTCTCATGGAACGTCTTCCACGGCACCGACAAGTCGATGCTGCTCGGGCACTCCGACACGGCCACGGTCGACGTCGGGTACCTGAAGGTGACCTACCACCACAACTACTTCAACGGCTCCAACCAGCGGCACCCGCGGGCACGCTTCGGCGACCCCGTGCACGTGTACAACAACTACTACCGCAACATCGGCCTGTACGGCATCGCGTCCACACAGAACGCGGGCGTGCTCGTGGAGGGCAACTACTTCGAGAACGCGCAGACGCAATCGTGCTGGTCGGCCACGCCGTATGGCGACTCCGACATCCCGGGGCGGCTGGTGCAGCGCAACAACATTTTCGTCAATTCCGGCCCGTGTGAGGTCAACGGCAGCGTGGCACCCATACCGTACGGCTACACGCTCACCCCGACCTCGTCCGTGCCGTCCGTCGTGACCTCGGGAGCGGGAGTGGGGAAGATATGAGCGAGGGCTTGCCCCGAGTGAATCGGCAGGCGCGCACCGCGCAGCGCAGCGCAGGGATGCCATTGAGGGTCCTTGCCGCCATCGCATCGGCGGCGGCGGTGCTGGTGGTGGCCACACTTGCGAGTGTGGCCACCGCGGCCCCGCTTTTCGCCGACAACTTCGACGACGGCAATGCCAACGGCTGGACGACGTCGGGTGGGTCGTGGTCGGTGTCGTCCGGCGCCTATCAACAGACCGGGACGAGCTCGGATGCGCGGGCTCGGGCCGGGTCGGCCTCGTGGGCGAACTACACGGTTTCGGTGCGGGTGCGGGCCAACGCGTTCAACGGGTCGAACCGGTTTGTCGCGGTGCTCGCGCGGGCGCAGTCCAACACGAGTTACTACTACGTGGCGTTGCGCAGCAACAACACGGTCGAGTTGAAGAAGCTCGTGAACGGGTCGGCCACGACGCTCGTGGCGACGTCGGTCAATGTGTCGATCGGCACGTGGTACACGTTGACGCTACGTGTTGACGGGTCAACATTGACAAGTCAGGTCAACGGTGGGTCGACATTGACCGCCTCGGACAGTCAATACGCGAGCGGGCAGATCGGTGTGGCCACGTTCAACGCGAGCGCCACGTTCGACGACGTCAACGTGGAGTCGGGCACGACCCCGCCCTCGCCGTCGGCCTCGCCCTCCGCTTCGCCCACGTCGTCGCCCAGCCCGTCGCCCTCGGTGTCGCCCACCGGGTCGCCGCAGCCGCCCGCCGGACAGCCCGACGGGTTCGCGGCCGGCACCACCGGTGGCGCGGGCGGCCCGACGGTCGTGGTGCGCACGACCAACGAACTGCTCACGGCGATCGACACGATCGGCCCGCTGAACATTCACGTGCAGGGGACCATCAACATCACGAGCAAGCAGGGCGTCCGTCCAAACAAGACGATCCTCGGGCTCGGATCCACCGCCACGATCAACGGCGGCGGGTTCGACTTCTATCGTTCGTACAACGTCATCATCCGCAACCTCACCTTCACGAACGCGGAAGACGACGCGGTCAACGTCGGCCAGAACTCGCACCACATCTGGATCGACCACAACCGTTTCGTGTCACCGGTCGACGGCGCCATCGACATCGTGCGCGGGTCCGAGTACGTGACCGTGTCGTGGAACCACTTCGACCACACCGACAAGTCGATGCTCATCGGCCACTCCGACAGCAACTCGGGTGAGGACACCGGCCACCTGAAGGTGAGCATCCACCACAACTGGTTCGACAACAGCCGGCAACGGCACCCGCGGGTGCGCTTCGGCGAGCCCGTGCACGTGTACAACAACTACTTCCTGAACAACGAGCTCTACGCGGTCGCGTCGACGATGAACGGTGGCGTGCTCGTGGAGGGCAACTACTTCCAGAACGTGCCCTTCCCGTGCTACTCGGCCAGCGGCTACGCCGAGAGCGGGCCGGGCCGGCTGGTGCAGCGCAACAACATCTTCACAGGGTCCGGCGCGTGCGAGGTGAACGGCTCGGTGGCCGCACCACCGTACTCGTACACGCTGACACCGACCGCGAACGTGCCTTCCGTTGTCATGGCGGGGGTTGGGGTCGGTAAGCTGTGATTTCTCGTGCCGGCCGCACACCGCGCCGTGCGGCCGGCGCTCTGGATTTTTGGGGGTGCCTGGTGGAGCTTGAGGTCAACGGGCGGTCCGTCGCGACGTATGTGGTGGAGGAGCCGCGGCCCTACCTGCATCCGATGAGGACACTGGGTGGGGTGGTGGTGACCGACGTCGAGCCCGAGGACCACAAGTGGCACATGGGGCTGTCGCTCGCCGTGCAGGACGTCAACGGCACCAATCTGTGGGGCGGGCGGACCTATGTGCGCGGGCAGGGATACACGTGGCTCGACGACCACGGCACCATGACGCATGAAGGGTTCGATCACGCCGACGCGGGCCGGATCGTGCAGCGGCTGACGTGGCGCGACAAGGACGGCAAACCTTTGCTGCACGAACTGCGCACCATCACGGCGTCCGCCGTCGACTCGGCCAGCTGGGCGCTGGAGCTGAAATGGGCGCTGACCGCCCCCGAGCGGGTCGTGTTCGGCAGCCCGACCACCAACGGGCGGGAGTGGGGCGCGGGCTACGGCGGGTGCTTCTTGCGTATAGCGCCAGGCCCTTCGCCCGTCGTGACCGCGGGCTCGTTGACCGGCGAGGACGAAGTCAACGGCAGCGACGACCCGTCACTGGAGTGGCGCTCGCCCGAATTCCGGCTGCACATGACGTCCGGCCCGCGCTGGTTCGTGCGCACGAGCATGTATCCGGGAGTCTGCGCGGCCTGGGCGTTCGACCAGGTGATGGTCATCGAGGCGGGCGACACCTGGGAGGGCGCGTTCCGCCTGGTGGTCTCGGACGTAAGTTCATGATCGACGCGCGGGGGGCGGCGGCTGGGGTGGGTGAGGGCTAGGTGGGAAGGGTTTTTCGCCAGACGTCAATGGTGAGAACTTCTCGCATGCCTGCGCGCTGGTAGAGGCCGAGTGCTGGGCGTTGCGGGTTGGTGTCCACGTGCAGGACCGTCCCCACGCGCCCGTCGGCGGCGTCGGCCGCGAAGGCGTACCGCAGCAAAAATCCGGCAAGGCCGCGGCGCCGGAAGCCGGGAAGGGTGCTCAGCGACAGGACATAGCCGCAGTTGAGATCCGGCACGAAGTTGTTGGTGCGGATCAGCGCCGCCGCCGCCACGCCGTCGACATAGGCCACGTGGACCATGCGCCAGTCGTGCGAGCTGTTGGCCTCCCGTTCGGCCACCCAATCCTCGAACGTGCGCTCCACCGCGCCGAAATGGTCGGCGAATGCCGTCTGCCGCACCGTGAACGCGTCTCGCCGGATGTCCGCCGAATCCGCGGCGTCGCGCAGCTCGACCCCGTCGGGCAGCGGCGGGTAGGGCACGGGCCGGTCGTGGTCGATGCGCATGCGCAGGAACGTGGTCGCCACGGACAGCCCGTCGCGCTCGGCGAGACCGCGCACGAGCTCGTCCTTCGGGGACAGGCCAACGTCGATGGTGACCCGCGGATGGCCCAGCTCGCGGGCGATCTCCTTGGCCCGCAGCACCGCCTGCTCCCACAGAAACGGCGCGATCCGATCATGCCCGGGCACCACGTAAACCGCCACGTCCACGTTGTCGCTTTGGCCCTTGCGGCACACCCAGCCATAACCGACCGGCTCTCCCGCCTCGGTGCGCACGAGCCACCCATCGGTCTCCGCGCTCCACGCCGGCTCGTTCAGCTCGTCGATCACGTCGTCGAGCGTGGCGTTGGCATCCCCGACCAGCGGCACGTTGTGCGCGGTCTCGATGGCCAGGATGTCCCGCGCGTCGCCGAGGCCGGGCCGGCGGACCAGGTAACCGTCAAGTTGCATCCCGACAGTCTGCGCGGCCCCATTGCCAAGCGCCACCGAATAATTCGCGGGTAGTATCGCGCGGGTGTCCACTGACCTTGCCCCACCGCTTCGGCAGCGCCTGCGTTCGGCGCTCACCGCCGCCATGAAGGCCCGCGACTCCGTGGCGGTGCCCGCGCTGCGCTCGGCCCTGGCCGCCATCGACAACGCGGAGGCCGTGGCGCACGATGCGGTCGAGGCCCGCAACCTCGCCATCGAGACGACGCCGGTCGGCGCGGGCACCACCGAGATGGCCCGCCGCGTGCTGACCGAGGCCGATGTCTTGGCGATCGTGCGGGCCGATGTGGCCGAGCGGGAGGCGGCGGCGCTCGGCTACGAGCGGGCCAACCAGCCTGAGCGCGCCCAACTGCTGCGCGCCCAGGCCGAGGTGTTGTCGGCGCATCTTCCCGCTTAGGCGGCCCCTGTCACTCACACGACCAGACGGTCGACACGAAGCGGTCCGGATATGACGTCGTGCCGATGACCGTCCTGCCGTCCTCACTCACCCAATCGACATAGGTGGGGAAGTCGGGATCGGCTCCCTGCGGGACCGGGACTCGCAGGGCGCGGTCGAGTTCCGGAGACACGATCGTCGTGCCGAAGGTGATCCAGCCCGAGGCCGTCATGCGCATGTGCTTGGCCTCGACCGAGCGCAGCGTGGTGATCTTGCCGGTGTCCAGGTCCCAGCGTGCCGGGATCTGGGTCGGGTCACTGTCGGTCGGGGGCTCAAGGAACGCGAACCCGACCGCATGCCCGCCGTGGACGGCGGCCGCGTGTGCTGCGGCCAAGCCGGCCGTTACTTCGAGGGCCCGGCCGGTACCGTCAGGAGCCCAGACATAGGGCTGACCTTCGTTGGGGTGCCTGTCTCGCGGGCGACCGGACTTCGGGTCGACGCCCGGAAACACGATAAAGCGCGGTGATCGTGCTCTGCACGATGTCCTCGGCCTGATGCACGTTGCCGCACAACAGATACGCCGCCCGGTTGAGTACCGCAAGCCGCGCCTTCACATAATCCACGTAGGCCTGTTCGGCGTCGGCGCGCACGAATCACATCCCTTCCACACACGTTGCACTGCCATCTGAACGTGCCCGGCAGGGCCGGAGGACGCAGTCAGGACATCTGCCGAATGTCAGGCTGTGAGGCGCCACCGGCGGCCAATCACCGACACGGCCAAGCCCAGCAGCACGAGCAGTACGCCGCCCGCGGTCATCATGATCGCCGCGAGCGACTTGACCTCGACCGGCACCGTGCGAGCCCTGCGCGTTGGACGAGACAAAAACTTGAACACTTTACTGAGGACCCGATGACGCGAGATCGGCTGAATGGCTCGTTTTGTGGTCGCTGTAGCGGCCGCTTGCCATGCGTATCGACGTCGTGAAATTCTTGCTCGTCTGAAATCGTGTTCACATCGCCGTGACGGCCTGGACCCTCCAACAACGAAAGGTGGGGAGTCGATGTGACGATGGTCGCGGCATTTCGCGGCGAGCGGGCCACGATCGCCCCGCTCACCTGGGGGCAGCAGGGCATCTGGAAGCTCGTCTCCGCGATGGCGCCCAACGACGCGTTCCTCAACCTTTGCCGGATTGTGCCCGTGCCGCAACGGGCGGCGGGCTCGGTCGAGTCGGTCGCGGCCGCGTTCGGTGAGCTGATCTCCCGGCATGAGGCGCTGCGCACCCGGGTCCAAGACGTCGATGGCGAGCCGTGCCAGGTGGTGGCCGACGCGGGGGAGTGCCCGCTGGAGCTGATCGAGTCCACCGCCGAGGAGGCCGAGGCCGACGCGGAGCGGGCAATGGAGCGGCTGCGCCGCCTGCCCTTCGACTACGTCGCTGAGCTGCCGATCCGCGTGGCGCTGGTGGTCGCGGACGCCCGGGTCCGGTTCGCGGTGCTCGTGCTCAGCCATGTGGCTGTGGACTGGTACGCCTACACCCGCCTCGAACGCGACCTGCGCGTCCTGCTCCTGCGCGGCGCGATCACGACGCCCGCCGGCAGGCAGCCGGCCGATCTCGCGCGCGAGGAGCAGGGCGACGCCGGACGGGAGCGGACGGCCCGCGCGCACGACCATTGGAGCGTCCAATACGGACGGTTCCCGGCTCAGGTCCTCACCGAGATCGCGCCGCCCGCGGCGCCGCGTTACCAGTGGGCCGAGCTGACCTCCCGCGCGCTGGACCTGGCGTGCCGGGCGGTGGCCGCCCAGCACGCGGTCAGCACGTCCACGGTCCTGCTCGCCGCGACCGGGGTCCTGCTCGGCGCGCACACCGGCCACGACGTGTGCGGCATGCTGACCATCGTCAACAACCGCTTCCGGGAGGGCCTCGACGAGGTGATGGCCCCGACCAACCAGCTCGGCGTGGTCACGCTCGACCTGCGCGGCGCCACGACGTTTGGCGGGCTGGTCTCGGCCGTGTGGCCCGAGGTACTCCAGAGCATGCGCAACGCCTACTACGACCAGCACACGCTCGACCGGTTCCTGGCCGAAGGGGGTCACGTGCACGGTGAAAAGATCGAGCCGTTCTGTTGCTTCAATGACATGCACACCGCGGGCAACAGCGGTCAGGGTGAAGCCGTGACCGAGGAGCAGCTGCGCGAGGCGCTCAAGGCCACCGAGCTCACGTTCACCGAAAAGCTCAACGAGTTCAACTGGCACTTCATGCTCGCGGTCAACGACGCGCCCGGCGCGCTCAACCTGACGCTGACCACCGACTCGGCCCGCATGCCGCTGGACCGGCAGCGCCAGTTTCTTTATGGCATAGAAAATTTGGTGGTACGGGCCGCGACCGGCGAGGTGCGGCTGGACGAGTTGGCGGGGCGGGTGTCATGACGGCCGAGCTCATCGATTCCGGGCAGGCGCCGATCCCGCGCCGCCCGGCCGGGATCTCGGCGGTGCCGCTTTCGGCCTTCCAGCAACGCATTCATCACCTGTGCACGGCCTACGAGGGCACGTCGTCGCCGTGCGTCTTCCTCAACAAGCGATTGCACGGTCCACTCGCGACAGACGCGATGGTCCGTGCCATCGGCATGGTGGTCGACCGGCACGAGAGCCTGCGCGCCGTCATCGGTGACACGGAATCCGGGCCGTGCCAGACGTTTCTGCCGCCGGGCATGCATGAAGTCGAGCACATCGATCTGAGCGACCTGCCGCCCGACGAACGCGAGCAACGGCTGCGCGACCTGTTGGGCGCGCGCACCAAGACGCTGTTCGACCTGCGCGGCGGGACCGACCCACTCATCCGGTCGGCGCTGATCCGGCTCAGCGAAACCGAACACGTGCTGTCCATCGTGATGCATCACATCATCGCCGACGGCGCGTCGTCGGGCATCCTCGCGAGCGACCTCGCCGCGTGCTACCGGGCCGCCGTGCAGGGTGGCAGCCCCGAACTTCCCGAATTATCCATCGGGTACGGCGATTTCGCGCACTGGCAGCGCGACGGCCTGGCGGAGCGGGTGGCCAGCGGGCTGGCCTTCTGGCGCGAACGGCTCGCCGGGGTGACGCCGCTGCAGCTGCCCACCGACTTCGAACGCCCCGCGCAGAAGGCGACGCGGGCCGCCATTGTCGGGCACGCCATCGGGGCCGATGTCGTCGCGGAGGTCGAGCGGCTGGCCCGGACATCGCGCTGCAGCACGTTCATGGTGCTGCTGGCGGGGTACCAGACAATGCTTGAAAAGCACAGCGGGATAGCCGATATCTGCGTGGGCACCCAGGTCGCGGCGCGCACCCGCGTCGAGCTCGAACCGGTGATCGGGCTGTTCGGCAACACCCTGCCCATGCGCTGCGACCTGAGCGGCGATCCCACCTTCGCCGAACTGCTCAAGCGCGTGCGCAGCATGGTTTTGAGCGCGCTCACCCGGCAGGAGGTGCCGTTCGGCAGCGTGGTGTCGCATTTGGACCTGCCGCACGATCCAAGTAGGACACAGGTGTTCCAGACCATCATGGCGCTGCACACCGAGACGGGCACGGACGGCATGGACCTGCTGGGCGTGAAGACCGAGCCCGCGCCGGCCGGGATGCCGCAGATCCTGCACGACATCGTGCTGGACATGTGGTTGCGCCCCAAGGGCTTGGACACCGCCTGGCGCTATGACACCGCACTGTTCCGCGAGGAAACCGTTGCGGCATGGGCGTCGTCCTATGAGCGCATCCTCCGCGCGGCCGTCGCCGACCCGCAAGCCCGCCTGTCCGCGCTCTAACCGAACCCGCGCACGCCTTCGCCGGCATCATGGCTGGGCGCGCCAGGCCATGAGCGCCGAAAGTGCGAAGCCGAACGCGTTGGCAACACCGTGGGTCGCCGCCATCCACTCGATCGACAGGTGCGGCACCCCGAACGCCTCACCCACGGCCCAGCTCAGCGCGAGCGCCATGGTGACGACGAGCGTCACCGCGGCCAACCGAATCGCGCGTGTCCAAAGTAGCCAGCCGACGATCCACAGGCCTGCCGAAAGTACGACCGCGCCGATCAGCTCCACCCGGTTGTCCACGAAGTATCCAATCAGGACGATGCCGGTGCCGATCGGCACGGTCAGCGCGCCGATATCGGCCAGCGCGCCACCGCGCTCGGCGGCGCACACCAGCCCCGCGATCAGCGCGGCCGCGAAGCCGGCGAAGTGGAAGTGCGCCACCGTCAAGGACAGGATTTCAAGTTCAAAACCCATCATCCTGTATCCGGCCCGCTCCGCGACAAGCGATGTGCCCGCGACCGACGGCGCCGCCATGGCCCACAGCACGGCAATCTCCGCCGGCCGCAATGAACGCCGCACGGCCAGCCGCCGCACCGCGC
Organism: Allorhizocola rhizosphaerae; assembly: GCF_003426775.1. Lineage (GTDB taxonomy): Bacteria > Actinomycetota > Actinomycetes > Mycobacteriales > Micromonosporaceae > Allorhizocola > Allorhizocola rhizosphaerae. The sequence continues at coordinate 64,100 of NZ_QJUG01000004.1, forward strand.
ACCCGGCGAGCACCACCGTCCACAATGCATAGACGGCGGCGAGCGCGACGGCCCAGCCACCGCGCGGCAGCCACAGCGACACCGCCCCGGCCAGCGCGAAACCAGGCCACCACCGGCGCACCACGCCCGTCCCGTCGATCAGCCGCAGGCCCAGCGGCATGATGATGAGCATCCCGAACACCGTCACCGCGTTCACCAGCACACCCACAGCATACTTGAACACGTTCAACTCTGCATTGGGTCGATCATGAGGTCAGTGTCGCGACAGGCCGCTGAGCATGCGCTGAAGTTCATGATCAATCCGGAAGTGGAGGGTGGGGTTAGAGTGCTGTTCGTGCGGGATACGGAGATACTCGAGCTCATCCACAACACGCCGTGGATTGCCCATTCGCTTGCCCAGTTTGATTTCGAAACCGCCCGGGTGGAGAACGGGCCGCCCGAGCCGGTGCGTCTGGCAAGCGGTGAGCCGATGGAGATGGTCGCGGGTGACGCGGCCGGTGGCGCCTTCATGCTCGTGGGCAAGGCCGACCCGTGGCCGGTGGTCTATGTCGGCTCCGAGGGCGAGGGCGGGCTCATCGCCCACAGCCTGCGGGACGCGCTCGCTCTGGTGGTTGGACTGTCGAGCATCCATGACGCCATGTGCTTCCCGGCCGGCGAGGCGGGCGGCGCGCGGCTGCGGGAGTGGCTGGAGCGCGCCGACGCCGAGCTGCGCGCGGACTGGTCCGAGATCGACGACGAGCGCGCCCGGCTGCGGGCGGCGCTCGGGCTGCCCGAGCCCTGGGGGCTGCTGGAAGGCATGCAGGCCGCACAGTCCGACGAGGCTTACCGGCCGATCAACGAAGAGGACGAACCGTTCGAATCGATGCTCTAAGCCAGGAACCCGTCGTCGGCGACCGGGTCAGGAGCTGCGCGAAACCCAGCGGCGTCGCGAGCGGGAGGGTGAGAGGCTTAGTCCGGTTCGGCTGGCTCTCACTCCAGGCAAGGTGTCGATGCAAGGGAATGTCGGGCTTCGGCCGCTCGATCCGGACGCGCTGCTGCTCCTGCGCGACGTCGCGGTGGCCGACGCGGATCCGGCGGAGGTGGTGCCTCCGCTGCCCAGTGACGACGGCGGGGCAGCGGGGCCGCCGGGGTGGACTGCCGAGCGGCGGCAGTGGTTCGTCGACTTCTTCACGCCCATGCTCGACGCGCCCGATATCACGATCTACGCGATCACCGTGGACGGCGCGATGGCCGGATTTATGCGGCTAAAGCGGCTCGATCAGCATACCGGTGAGACGGGCATCTGGCTCGGCCGGTCGTGGCGGGGCCGTGGCCTGGCCACGGCGGCACTGGGCGAACTGCTGAGGGAGGCGGCGCGTCGGGGCCTGTCCCGCGTGGTCGCCGACACGCTGCCGACCAACGCGGCCGCGCAGGGCCTGCTGCGTGCGCACGGCGCCCGGCTGCGCCAGGAGGCCGGCAAGATCTATGCAGAGATGACAATCGATCCAGGGTACGCCGCTGATCTAGATAAGTGAATATCTATAAATTAAAGTAGAGCTTCCCCTAGGCTCGGTCAATCGGCCAATGGTGCCGTCCGCCGTCGCGCCATGAGCACCTCGGCGGAAGGCGCCCAGCAAGGGGAGGACGGAGCATGAAACTCCGTTTGTTCGCACTGACCTGCGCCGCGCTCACTGCCGCGGCCGCGGTCGGCACGCCGGCCGCCGCAAGGCCGGCCGACGGAATCATTCTCGCCGCCAACAGCCCGACCGCCATCGCCGGGTCGTACATCGTGGTGCTCAACGATGTCACCGTGTCCGATGTGGACAGGACGGCGGTCGACCTGGCGGCGCGCTACAGCGCGACCGTGCGCACCACGTGGACGCACGCGCTGCGCGGCTTCCACGCCAACATGTCCGCGACGCAGGCCCGCCGCCTGGCCGCCGACCCGGCGGTCAAGTACGTCGAGCAGGACCAGATCGTCACGGGCTTCCCGACCCAGTCGCCCACGCCGTCCTGGGGCCTGGATCGCATCGACGCCCGTTCCGGGCTCGACAACTCTTACACGTTCCCCAACAACGGCTCGGGCGTCACCGCGTACATCATCGACACCGGAATCCGGGTCAGCCACAGCGACTTCGGCGGCCGCGCGGTGTGGGGCACCAACACCACCGGAGACGGCAACAACACCGACTGCCACGGCCACGGCACCCACGTCGCGTCGACCACCGGCGGCACCGCCTACGGCGTGGCCAAGGGCGTCAGCCTGGTCGCCGTCAAGGTGCTCAACTGCGCCGGCAGCGGCAGCACCGCCGGTGTCAACAGCGGCATCAACTACGTGACCCAGCAGCACACCACCGGCGCGGCCGTGGCCAACATGAGCCTCGGCGGCGGTTTCAGCCAGTCGCAGAACGACGCCGTCACCGCGTCGATCGCCGACGGCGTCACCTACGCCATCGCGGCAGGCAACTCCAACGCCAACGCGTGCAACACCTCTCCGGCGTCCACGCCCAACGCCATCACGCTCGGCGCCACGCAGAACAACGACGCGCGTGCCTCGTTCTCCAACTTCGGCACCTGCCTGGACCTGTTCGCCCCCGGCGTGAGCATCACGGCGGCGTGGAGCACCAGCGACTCGGCCACCAACACGATCAGCGGCACCTCGATGGCCTCGCCGCACGCGGCCGGCGTGGCGGCGATCATCAAGGCGGCCAACCCCTCCTTCACGCCGCTGCAGGTGCGCGACAAGATGGTCGCCGACGCCACGTCCGGCGTGGTCACCAGCCCGGGGACGGGATCGCCCAACCTCCTGCTGTTCGTGAACAACGGAACCCAGCCGCCCGGGACGACGCTGTTCGAGGACACGTTCGAGACCAACCTCGGCTGGCAGACCAACCCGAACGGCACCGACACCGCCACCACCGGCGCGTGGGAGCGGGGTGACCCGGCCCAGACCAGCAGCGGCGTCACGCTGCAGCTGGGCACGACGGTCAGCGGCACCAACGACCTGGTGACCGGTGCGGCAGCGGGCACCGGCGCGGGCAGCTTCGACGTCGACGGCGGCACGACCAGTGCGCGATCGCCGGCGGTGACCCTGTCCGGCTCGGGCACGTTCACACTCTCGTACTCGTGGTATCTGGCTCACCTGAGCAACTCCAGCAACACCGACTTCTTCAGGATCAGCATCGTCCACAACGGAGGAACGACGACGATGTTCAGCCAGCTCGGCGCGGCGACCGACCGTGCCGGCGCGTGGGCGACGCGCTCCACCAACATCTCCGCATATGCCGGGCAGGCGGTCCGCATTCTCGTTGAGTGCGTGGACGCCTCGGGCGCCAGCCTCGTCGAGTGCGGCGTCGATGACGTGCGGATCGTGCACAACGACTAAGCACCTTTGGTACAAGGGGTTCCGGTGTCATGGCGCCGGGACCCCTTGCAAACTTCACACAAGTATTGAGGGGGAACGGTTGAAGGCCCTGCTTGTTTTGGCGCTCGCATTCACGGGCGCTCCCGCCACCGAGGATCCGTCCAGCTACATCGTCGTGCTCGACCGGGGAGTCACCACCGCACACATGCCCGGCAAGGTTGAGCGGACATTCACTCACGCGCTCCACGGCTATGAGGTCACGATGACCCCGTCGGCGGCACGCCGCCTGGCCGCGCAGCCCGGGATCGCCTCCGTGGAGCCGAACCTGACGGTCCACATCGGACCGCTGGCCACCCAGCCCAACCCGCCGTCGTGGGGGCTGGACCGCATCGATCAGCGCAATCTGCCGCTGGACAAGTCCTACACGGCGCCGAACAACGCGTCCAACGTGCACGCCTACATCTTGTCGACCGGGATCCGCACGACGCACACGGACTTCGGCGGGCGGGCGATTCACGGGCGCGACACGGTGGACAACGACAACGACGCGACCGACTGCCACGGGCACGGCACGTTCATGGCCGGTGTGGTGGGCGGCGCGAACCACGGTGTGGCCAAGGGCGTGAACCTGGTCGCGATGCGCATCCTCAACTGCCAGGGCTCGGCCACCTACGCGCAGGTCATCGCGGGCGTGGACTGGGTGACGGCCAACGCGCGCCGGCCGGCGGTGGCGTTCCTCCCGGTGGGCGGGGGTGCCAATAACGCGGTCGACACGGCCGTGCGCAACTCCATCGCGTCGGGCGTGTCCTACGTGCTCAGTTCCGGCTCCGGTGACTCGTGCACGTCCAGTCCCGGGCGAGTGACCGAGGGCATCACCGTGGACGGGTCCAACGCCAGCGACGCCGTGATGCCGAGCTCGGCGTCCGGGTCGTGCATCGATTTGTTCGCGCCGGGCATGAGCATCACTTCGACCTGGTGGACGACTGACGCGGCCACCAACACGATCTCCGGTGGGTCGCCCGCGGGCGCGCACGCGGCCGGTGTCGCCGCGCTCATCGTGTCGGCGAATCCAACGTGGACAGCTGCGCAGGTGCACGCCCGGATCGTGGCGGACGCGACACCGGGTGTGCTGACGAGCGTGCCGCCGGGTGCCCCTAATCGCTTGCTCTACGTAAAAAACGGGGCCTGCGACGGTACACAGAATGTGAATGTCAATATCCCGGACCATCCGGGGGCCGCGGTGTTCAGCGACGTGGTCATTGGCTGCGCCGGAGTAGCCCAGGCCGCCTCGCGGGTGGAGGTCCACATTGTCCACACCTTCGTCGGTGACCTCACCGTGGACCTCGTCGCGCCCGACGGCTCGGTCTACCGGCTGCACAACCGCACCGGCGGCAGCGTGGACAACATCCATCAGACCTATGTGGTGAACCTGTCGGCCGAGGCGCGCCTCGGGACCTGGCGGTTGCGTGCCCAGGACCACGCGGGCAGCGACGTCGGTTACATCGATTCTTGGACGGTGACGCTGTGAAACTGTTGTTGGCGGCCGTATTGGCCTTCGGAACGCCGGTTGCCCCACTGGAGGGCGAAATCCTTGGCACGGGTGGGGCGCAGGCCATCCCCGACTCCTACATCGTCGTCACGAAGGCGCCGGCGCACGACCTCGTGAAACGTTACGGCGGCACGGTAGGGCGGCAGTTTTCGAAGGCGCTCAACGGGTTTGAGGTCACACTGTCCGAGCGTTCCGCGAAGCGTCTCGCTGCCGATCCGAGGGTCGAATACGTGCAGCGCAACGGTGTCGTGGAGGTCGAACCCTTTGGCACGCAACCGAGCCCACCGTCGTGGGGCCTGGACCGCATCGACCAGCGCACGCTCCCGCTCGACGCGTCATACACGTATCCGAACACGGCGTCCAATGTGCACGCCTACATCCTGAGCACGGGCATTCGCACGACCCACACGGACTACGGCGGGCGCGCGATCCACGGGCGCGACACGCTGGACAACGACAACGACGCCACCGACTGCAACGGGCACGGGACCTATGTGGCCGGCATCGTCGGCGGCACCGCGCACGGCGTGGCCAAGGGCGTCAAGCTTGTGGCGATGCGCATGCTCGGGTGCACGGGCTCGGGCAGCTTCGCCACGGTCATCGCGGCGGTGGACTGGGTGACGGCCAACGCGGTCAAGCCCGCGGTCGCCGTGCTCGTCGCGGGCGGGCCGATCGACGGCGCCTACAACGCGGCCGTGCGCAACTCGATCCTGTCCGGCGTGACCTACACCGTCATCGCCGGGTCGAGCTCCAGCAACGCGTGCCAGTTCTCGCCCGGCAGCGTGACCGAGGCCATCACGGTCGCGGCCACCGACATCAACGACAACAAGCATTCGGCGTCGAACTTCGGCACCTGCCTGGACATCTTCGCGCCCGGCATCCAAGTGACGACCACGTCGTGGACGAGTGACACCGCCACCATCACCATCTCCGGCACCTCGTTTGCCACGGCTCACGCGGGAGGTGTTGCGGCGCTTATCGCCTCGGCGCATCCAACGTGGACAGCGCAGCAGGTGCGAGACCAGATGGTGGCCGATTCCACGCCCAATGTCGTCATCAATCCGGGGACGGGATCGCCCAACCTGTTGCTCTATGTGGACAACAGCGGCGCCCCGCCGCCATGCACGGGCAGCAACCCGAATAACGTGTCCATTCCGGACTATCCGGCGGCGGCGGTGACAAGCAGCATCGTGATTTCCGGATGTACCGGGAACGCCTCCGCGACATCGAGCGCCGAGGTGCACATCATCCACCCGTTCCGGGGCGACCTCAACGTCGATCTCGTGGCGCCCGACGGCACGGCGTACCGGCTGCAGAGCACGAGCGCCGACAGCGGTGACGACATCCACACGATCTTTGTGGTCAACCTGACGTCGGAGCCGCGCAACGGCACGTGGCGGCTGCGCGTGCGCGATCGCCGGGCCGCCAACGTGGGCGTCATCGACAGCTGGACGTTGAAGCTCTAGAGATGGAGGTGGGGCGGTGGTGCTCCTGCGCACCGCCGCCCCGCTTTACCGCAGCACCTCGGACACCGAGCTCTAGTCTGGGTGCTGTGTGGTATTCGTGGCTGACGGCCCGTCCCCGGTTGCTGGACGTGCTGTTCGCGCTCGGCGTGGCGCTGCCGTTCGCGCCCGGCTCGTTCGTGACGATCGAGCCTGGGCTGCCGGCGGCGTGGCGGCACGCGCTCCACGCGAGCGTTGTCCTGGCGCATGTGGCCCTGATCACGCGTCGGGTGTGGCCGGCGTGGACCTTCGCGGTCGTGAGCGCGGCGATGGCCGTGCAGGCGGTCGCGCCCGCGCAGGCGTATCGAGACGACTCGTTCTTCCTGCCGTCGGCGGTCGTGTTTCCGGTCGCGCTCTACAGCTTGTGCGTGTGGGGCACGGCATGGCAGCGCTGGGCGGGCATCGGTGTCGGGGTGGCCGGGTCGGTCATGCTCACCGTGCGCAGCGGGTTCCCGTTCATGTTCGGGCTCTTGGCGGTGGTCGTGCTGGCCAGTTGGGGTTTCGCGCGGCTGCGGGAGGAACGCGCCCGTCAGCTGGAGCTGGACAAGCAGGAGCGGGTCACGGCGGAACGCGAGCGGATCGCCCGCGAGATGCACGACGTCATTGTCCACTCGCTGTCGGTGATCATTACGCAGGCGCAGGGCGGCGAGCTGATCGCGGCCAAATCGCCGGAGCGCGCGGCGCGGGCCCTGTCGACGATAGCGGCGGCCGGGCGGGAGGCACTGGCGGAGATGCGCGGCGTGCTCGCCGTGCTCGATCCGACGCTGGACGCCCTGCCCCGGCTGCTCGACCGGGTCCGGGCCACCGGGCTCGACGCCGGGCTGGAGGTGCGCGGCGAGATGGTCCCATTAGGACCGTCGGCCGAACTCGCCGTCTATCGCCTCATCCAGGAGGCGCTGACCAACGCGATGCGGCACTCGGGTGCGAGCCGGGCCGATGTCACGCTCGACTGGACCACACCCGGTCGCCTTGTCGTGATCGTGCGCGACAACGGTTCCGGGCCCGTGCAGGGGTGGGCCGAGGGTCGTGGCCTGACCGGCATGCGGGAGCGGCTGGCCGCCGTGGGCGGCAAGGTGCAAGTGCTGACGGACAATGGTTTTGAGGTACGGGGGGTGTTGCCCGCGTGATCCGGGTGTTTCTCGCAGACGACCAGGCGCTGGTGCGCGCCGGGCTGGCGATGGTGATTGACGCGCAGGACGACATGACCGTGGTGGGGGAGGCGGGCGACGGCGCCGAAGCGTTGGAGGCGTTGCGTTCGGTGCGGGCTGATGTGGTACTGATGGATATTCGAATGCCCAAAGTGGACGGTGTGGAGGCCACGCGACAACTGCTGGAGCGCCCCGGGGCCCCAAAGGTGTTGGTGCTGACCACGTTCGACCTCGACGAGGTCGCGCTGGAGGCGCTGCGGGCGGGTGCGAGTGGGTTCCTGCTCAAGGACGCTCGCGCACAGGAGCTGGCGACCGCCGTGCGCACCGTGCATCGCGGCGACGCCGTCATCGCGCCGTCGACGACCCGGCGGCTGGTCGACACGATGCTGGTCACCCTACCGCCGGTCCGGGTGAGCGAGGTCCCGCTGACCCCGCGCGAGCGGGAGGTGCTGCTCGCGGTCGCGCACGGCGACTCCAACGCCGAGATCGGCGCGCGGCTGTTCATGTCCGAGGCCACCGTCAAGACGCACGTCGGGCGAATCCTTGCCAAACTGGGGTTGCGCGACCGGGTGCAGATCGTCATCTGGGCCTATGAGCACGGGCTGGTGCGGCCGGGTCAGACCTAGGTATGACCTCGCAACGACCTGCGAGCGACGCGCGGGGCGGGCCGTGCGGCGCAGGCTCGAAGGCATGAGGAACACAAGAATCGTGGCGGGAGTGCTCGCCATCGTCTTCGCCCTGCCCTACGTGGTGCTGAAAATCCTGTGGACCGCCGGGGTCGGCATCGGCGTGAACGATCCGGATCTGCTGCACCAGCCGGGCATGGTGACCGCCAACGCCTTCACGGGCCTGCTGGAGGTGGTCGGGATAGCGACCGCCGTGGCCCTGATCCGTCCGTGGGGCATGAGGATCCCCGCGTGGCTCCTTCTCTTTCCCATGTGGGTGGGGACGGGGCTGCTCGCCCCGTTCGTCGTGATGGTGCCCGTCGCATTCGGCGCCGACGTGTTCTACGCCGATGCGGTGCAGACGGACGGCGCGCTGGCGTCATGGGTGCACCCCATGGTTTACGGTGGCTTCGCGTTGCAGGCCATCGCACTGTTCGTGGCGTTCGCGGGTTATGCACGGGAGCGGTGGGCCAATGTCCTCAATGGACGGACCGACGCCGTGCTGGCCGGGCCGACACACCGGCTGCAGCGGCTGCTTGCCACGGTCGTGTGCGTCATGGCGGGAGCCAGTGCGATCATCATGTTGGCCGGAGCGTTCAGCGACACGTTCGTTCAGGGCGTGGCAAAATTCGTCGGCGCGGCGGCCGCGCTCAGCGCGGTGGCCGGCCTTCTCCTGCTGGTGCACCGAGTGCGTCCCGGCGGCAGCCACTGGTGGGCGGTGGTCCTCATCTGGCTCGGCTCGGCGGGCATGTTCGCGACGGGCGGGTTCGAGGTGCTCATCGCCGCCCTGACCCTCGCCGACGGGGACACTCCCGCGACCCTGGGCGGGCGGGAACTGCTCTCGCTGTTTCAGATGCTGGCCGCCATCATCGCCGGGACGGTCGCGGCGTTCGCATTGTCCGAACGCGACTGGGAGGCCCGGGTCGCGTGAGCCGATGGCGATCGCGTGGTGGTCGGCGCGGGACGGGATGTCGCGCTCCTGGCGTCTGAGGCCGCACGTCGAACGCTATGGCGACTCCATGAGCTCCAAGCGCGCGATCTCGGCCAGCGCGGCGGACAGGTAGACGTCGAGCCGGCGGTGCCCGGCCGACAGCAGGCGGGCGATCAGCAGGGGCGCGTGCAGGGCGAGCGCCTGGCCGGTCGGGCGCTCCACCTCGTCGTGGTCGTCGGGGTGGATGCCCAGCGCGCCGGCCAGGATGATGAGCAGCGCGTGCGGGTCGGTCTCGGGCAGCCAGGCGGCGGCCCAGCGGGCGCAGCCGTCGAGCACATCGCGGATGTCGTCGCCGTCGAGCCCGTCGGGATGCTGTTCCTCCAGGAGCATGCGCATGACCGAGCCCATGAGGACGCCGGTCTGCTCGCCGTCGAGCGCGGCCAGGTCGGCCGCTGCGGCGCGCATGTCGTCGGCGTCCTCACGGGCGGCGGCGTCCACCGAGGCGGATATGGCTTTCGCGAGCATGCGGGCGGCTGGCGGCAGGTTCACACCAGCGATTCAACCAGCCCGGTGGTTTTTGAAAAACTCCCACATCAGGTCGGTCGCGCTGATGCCCGCGTTGGGGTCGGCCAGCGAGCCGGCCTGCGCACCCGGCCAGCTGTGCCCCATGCTGGGCAGCTCATAGACGACGACGTCGCTCCCGTCGGCGCACTTGCTCGCGGTCTGCTTGATGCCGTTGGGCAGGGACGGCCCGGTCACCGCGGTTTCCTTGCACGCGAGCCGCTCCTGCCACGACTGCATGCCCCTGGTGAAACTGCTGAAGAATTTGTCGGTACCTCCTAAAAAGGTGATCACAGAGACGGCCGACTTCGGTTTGTATTCCGGATCGGCTGCCTTCGCCCCGCCCAATCCTCCGCTGACGGGGGCGATCGCGGCGAAGACGCCGGGCAGCTCGACGGCGAGGCGCACCGCCATGTCGCCGCCGTTGGAGATGCCCGTGGCATAGATGCGCTTGGGATCGGCGTTCCAACGCTTGACCATCCGCTGCACGAGTGTCGAGATGAGACCGACGTCGTCCTCGCTTCCGCAGCACATCAAGGCGTTCATGCCGCCGGACCAGCCGTCGGGGTAGAGCACGAGAAAATTCTCCTTGTCCGCCTTGGCACTCATGCCGCTCGTGGTCGCGATCCCCGCGCTGTCGCCGGGGTAGTAGTGCATCGTGACGACGAGCGGGAGCGGGGTCTTGGCGTCGTAACCGGGCGGCGCGTGCACCAGGAATGACCTCGGCTTGCCATTCCACTCCAGGGTGAACCGGTGGTCGCCGGGGGCCGGGTTCTCCACTGATTCGGTGGGCGATGGCGGTGTCGTGGGCGGACTGTCCACATTGCACGCCGAGAGCAGGAGGATCATTGACAGCGCGAATACTCGGAGCATGCCCAAGAGGCTAGGCGTAAAATCGATGCCGTGTGGGCCCGCTGGGACGCGACGGGCCCACACCCTTCGGCTGGTCCAAGTCAATCGACTAGGTGAAACAGTCATCCGTGATACAATCGCCGCTGACTGTATCACGGATGTTGGCAGGGTGGCCGTTTCGTGGATGGCTTTGTGGGGCGTGCGCGCGAGTTGGCTCAGCTCAACCGCATGCTGGAGCGGGTGAGGCGCGGCGGGCGCACCGGCCGGCACGGGCACGCGCTGCTGATCCGCGGGCGGCGCCGGGTGGGCAAATCCCGCCTGGCCGTCGAGTTCATCGAGCGCGCCGGCGTGCCGAGCCTCTACTTCGCCGCCTCGGCCCAGTCGTCTCTCCAGGCGGATCTCGACCTGTTCATGGAGGTGGGACGGCAGTCCGACCTGCCCAACGCCGCCGCCTTCCACGAGCTTGAGCCCCGCACGTGGGACGCGGCGCTGCGGATCCTGGTGGCGGCCCTGCCCAAGGATCGGCCGGCGGTCGTGGTTCTGGACGAGATGCCCTACCTCATCGCGAGGGACTCGGGCTTCGAGGGCACGCTGCAGAAGATCTTCGATCGCGAGCTCCTGCCGCTGCCGGTGCTCCTGCTGTGCATCGGCTCGGATCTGGCCATGATGGAGGCGCTCAATGAATACGGCCGGCCGTTTCACCAGCGCGCCAGCGAAATGGTCGTGCCGCCGCTGTCCCCGGGCGACATCGCCTCAATGCTGGCGCTTCCCGCGGCGGATGCGTTCGACGCCTACCTCATCTCCGGCGGACTTCCCCTGATCCTTGACGAGTGGCCCGACGAGGCAGACCCGTTCGGCTATCTGGCCGACGCGGTCACCGATCCCACATCGGCGCTTCTCGTCAGCGGTGAACGAGCGCTGGCGGCGGAGTTCCCGACCGACGCGCAGGCGCGGCGGGTGCTGGGCGCCATCGGGTCCGGTGAGCGGACCTATTCCATGATCGCGCGAGCCGCCGGGGACATGAACAGCGCGTCGCTCAACCGCGCCCTCGGGCTGCTGGCGGCAAAGCGACTGATCGATGTGGGCCTGCCGCTGTCCACCCGACCGTCGCGTGAGACCAGATATGCCGTCGCCGACCCTCACCTGCGGTTCTGGCTGGCCTTCCTCGGACCATACCTGCCAGAGATCGAGCGTGGCCGAGGCGATCAGACGCTGGAGCGCATCCGCAAATCGTGGTCGTCGTGGCGGGGCCGGGCCATCGAGCCCGTCGTTCGGGAGTCCCTGCGGCGCTTGCCCAGCGGGATGCTGCCGGATGGCACGGAGGAGATCGGCGGATACTGGACGAGGAACAACGACCCGGAGGTCGACCTCGTGGGTGGCGACCGCGCGCCGATCGCAAAATCAGTCACCATGGTCGGATCCATCAAATGGCAAGACAACCGAGCCTTCGACCGCCACGATCTGGCACGGCTCCTGCTCCACCGTGCGGCGCTGCCCGGCGCCGACGACGACACCCCACTGGTGGCCGTGTCCCGCACGGAGTCCAAACTGGACAGCCTGCACATCTTCACGGCCGAAGACCTGCTCAGCGCCTGGACCTGAACCACCGCCCGCGTGAGCCAGGGGCTGGACGGCTGGCGCCCGGCGCATCCCACGAGACATCCGGCCCATGGACCGTCGCTGATGTCGCGGCCAAGGTCGGATAGGCCTTAGAGTCGAGGGCATGTCGCGTCTTTATTACGAGCCGGAGCCGGAGCCGACCCAGGCGCTCACCGAGTCGGCACCCACGCCCACGCCCGCCCCCACGACGCTGCAGTATTTGGAGAAGGTGGCCAAGCTGGTCCCGAGCGAGGTGGTCGCGGGCTACATCGCCCTCGTCGGCTTCGTCGGCGCACTGGGCAACGAGGGCGCCCGGGTGTGGCTCTATTGGGCGGTGTTCGCGCTGTGCCTCGTGCTGACGCCGCTCTACCTTAACAAGCAGGCCGTGCCCGACCGCCCCAAGCGAAACCATCTCATCCTGTCGACCGTCGCGTTCGTCGTGTGGGCCTACGCGATTTCCGGTGCCGTTCTGCTGCCCGACTGGCACGAGGCCGCGGTCGCTTCCATCGTGCTCGTCGTGTTCAGCCTGGTCAGCGGGCTTATTCCGCTGGACAGGTAGGCGTGCTCCACTCGGCCAGGATCTCGGCCGTGTGCTCGCCCGGCTCGGGCGGTCGGCGGTCCACACTGGACGGTGTGCGGGAGAAGCGCGGCGCGGGCGCGGGTTGCGTCACACCGTCGAGCTCAAGGAAAGTGCCCCGCGCCGCCAGATGGTCGTTTTGCGGTGCTTCGCGCATCGAAAGCACCGGCGCCACGCACGCGTCCCCGTCGGCGAACGCCGCCGCCCACTCGTCCCGAGTCCGCGTCTTGAACGTGTGCTCCAGCCTTTCAGCCAAGTCCTCAGTGGAGGGATCCAACCCGAGCCGCTCCATGAACTCGGCGAAGAACTGCCGCTCCAGCGGCCCGACCGCCACGTGCCTGCCGTCCGACGTCTCGTACACCCGATAGAAGGCCGCACCGCCATCGAGCAAATTGGACGCCCGCCGGTCCTGCCAGGCCCCGCCCGCGAGCATGCTCCACTGCATCGTCATCAGGTGTGCCGCACCGTCCACAATGGCCGCGTCGACCACCTGCCCCACCCCCGACGAGCGCGCCTCCCAAAGCGCCGCGAGGATTCCGGTCGCCAGATAGAGCGCGCCCCCGCCGAAGTCGCCGAGCAGGTTGAGCGGTACCACCGGAGTCTCAGACGTGCCTATCGCATGCAACGCACCCGTCACCGCGATGTATGTGATGTCGTGCCCGGCTGTCTGCGCCCGCGGCCCGTCCTGACCCCAACCGGTCATCCGTCCATAAACGAGTCGCGGATTGCGTTGCAGGCAAACATCCGGCCCTATCCCGAGCCGTTCCGCGACGCCGGGCCGGAACCCTTCAATGAGCACGTCGGCCTGCTCCACCAAGCGAAGCGCCGTTTCGCGATCGGACTTCAGGTCCAGCACAATGGACCGCTTTCCCCGGTTGAGCAGTTCCAGCCCGACCCGGCGGGAGGAGAGCCGCTCCACGCACACCACATCGGCGCCCATGTCGGCCAACAGCATGGCGCAGAACGGCGCGGGCCCCAGCCCGGCCAGCTCCAGCACCCGAAGGCCGCGCAGCGGTCCGCTCACGGCTTCGTGAGTCGTCACGCCTGTATGTTAGTGCCCACGAGCGGCCTCGCCTGGGCTGCCGTGGCGGTATTTGGCATTGCCGTTATTCTGATCGCCACTGAGAAGGTGCACCGCGCCGCCGCGCCTCGGCGGCGCCATCTCGCGCGCGGCGACAGAGGCGGTCGGCGATCGGCTGTGGCCCGCGACCAAAGGTGATGCTGTGGGGATAGGCCCCGCTGTCGCCGCACTGATCACGGTCGCGGTGTGCGTTCCCTACCTGTGGCTGCGCTATTTCGCGTTCGGTTAGGCATAATGCAGCCGTGAACGGCAGACACTCGGCAACCGGCTCGCTGTGGACCTCGACCGCGGCCCTCAACGTTGCGCTCGCCGTGCTTTTCAGCGCGTTCGCCGGGCTTGCCGCGTTTCTGCTGGGGCGCATGGATGTCGAGTGGGTCGCGCCGCCCGGCAACCCGCCCGTGCGCAGCCCGGTCAACGTCGACGACGCGTTGCGTTGGGGTCCAACGGAATTCCGGCTCGACCAGATGACCTCGGTCAACCTCGACGGCGATGCCCTGGCGCGCGACGTCGAGGGGGCCGACGTTTTCGCCTGGGGCGGTGCCGAGCTGTCGAACTCGCATGGGGTCTATGTCTGGCAGGGCCGGCAGCGCCCGACGGCCACCGACTGCGCGACCTATCTGAGCACCCACGCGACGCGCGAATACCTGCGCATCGGTGAGGGCATGACCCTGTGCGTGCGCACCAGCGAGTCCCGCGTCGCGCTGCTCACCATCAAGAAGCGCGAGGGCGACGCCTGGCTCGCCGAGGCGCAGGTGTGGAAGCAGCAGCTGCCAAACTAGAGTTCGTCTTCCACGAAACGGGGTTTGGCCACGACCAGACCGGCGAAGACCTGCAGCACGGCGGCCACGATGAGGAACGCGATCGGGATGGTCCAGCCGCCGGTGAGCCCGTAGATGACGCCCAGCACGAACGGCCCGAGCGCGGCGATGACGTAGCCAACGCTTTGCGAAAACGCCGACAGCGCAACGATCCCGCCGGGTGTGCGCGCCCGCATGCCGATCATCGCGAGCACGAGCGGAAACTGCCCCTGCCCGAGCGCGAGCAGCGCCACCCACAGCACCGCACCGTGGTGCGGGCTGAGCATGAGCCCGATATAAGAGGCGATCATCGCGGCCGACATGACCAACATGAGCAGCCGCGGATTCTGCGGCCGCCGGGTGGCCAGCGCGGGCATGAACAGCGCGACCGGCACCCCGAACGCCGTCACACCGGCCAGCAGCAGCCCGGCGGTCTCGGCCTGGAACCCGGCATCGCGGAACATCTGGGCGAGCCAGCCCATGGCGGCGTAGCCGCTGAGCGCCTGGAGCCCAAAGTAGAGCGCCATGGCCCGGCCCAGCCCGGTGCGCCCGGCCCGCAGCCGTGCCGTG
>NZ_QJUG01000040.1 GCF_003426775.1 Allorhizocola rhizosphaerae
GTGGGAGCACCTGGGCGGCTCGGCCAGCGCGGCCTGCGCCGGCCTGCCGAGGCTGACCGCCGCGCTCGACCAGCATGCCGCGGCGGTTCGTGACGCGATCGGCGCGGGAGCGGGAGCCCTCGGCCCGGCGGCGCTGGCCGGTTACGCCAAGGGCGTTGTCGCGGGCGCGCGATCGCACGCGTGGCAGGCCGCGACGGACGTCGACTGGTCCGCCGCGACCTGGCTGGAGCTGCGCCTGGCGGCCGTCGGGATGCTCGCGCACCAGCACGGCCACCTCACCACCTAGTCGGCGAGGCGCCCTATGCCTTGAGGGCGCCGATGAGCAGCCCGAGGCACATCTCGTCGCTGGTCCCGTCGCCCCACACGACATAGCGCGGCGGCAGCGGTTGTAGCTGCGGGATCAGCTTGCGCAGCCCGGCATCGTGGGTGCAGGTGACCCGGACGATGTCGCCCTTGTTCAGCTGGACGGGCGCGGCCAGCGGGCGGATGGCCTGGTCGTCGAAGTTGTACGCCGGGATGTCCAGAATGGTGTTGGCCTGCGGGGTACCCGGATTAATCTCCATCTTTATCGAACGGCCCAGCAGGTGCATGTGCCCGGCCACGGCGTGAATGGTGGCGGCCCCTTCCATCGGGATGTCGCATTGCTGCGTGGCCCCCGGCACGGGTTTTTCGTTGCTGCACCAGCGGAGCAGCCGCTCGGACATGCGGCCGACCTCCTCGCCGAAGCGCTTGGTGACGTCTTCGACCGCCGCGTTGCGGTCACACAGCGGTCCGCTCTCCTGCGCGGTGCAGGGCAACTCGACCGGCGCCGCGACCTGGAAGGTCTCCAGTGCGGTCAGGGATTTGCCTTCGGCCACCCGCAGCCTGATGCTCGACTGGTCGGTGCCGCCCGCCGATCCCTTGGCCGCCAGCAGGTTGTAGTGCACCTGCATCACGAGCCGGCTGCCCGGCGGCAGTTCGTATCCCAGGCCCGCGTCGAGCAGCACCTCATTCGCGCCCGGCGCCCAGTGGGCGACCCAAGCGTCGTCGCCGTCGATGCCGGAGCCGCTGAAGCACTGCCAGCCCTCACCGGGCGCACGCTGGTCGGCCTCGTGCGCCTTCGCCACGTCCTCCGGCTTGATGCGGAAGAAGATCGCGTGGTGCACAAGGTCCGCGTTTTGCGGCAGGAACTGGCTGCCGGTCAGGTATGCCCCGGTGGTCAGCTCCGGGTCCACCAGGAAGCAGCGGTATTCGTCGGTGCCACCGTTGGGCGCGGACGGGCTGTACGGCTGCGCCATCGTCAGCGTCACGAATCGTTCCCCGGCCCGCAACGGCGCAGGCGACGGTGGCACGAACTGGCCGTGGCCGTTGTGGCTGGGGCTGCTGGATCCCGCCTGCCCCGTCGGATTGACCGGATTGCCGCCGCACGCGGTGGCTGCCCCAGCCATGGCCAGGACAATCGCGGCGACCGTCAGCCGCCTTGCACGCTTCATGCTTTGTTCCTCCCCTGTGGTCGTCCCATCCCATCGACAATCGTGCCAGGAGAGGCAGTTGCGCACCCAATTTGATCCCCCCGAAAAACCCCCAAAAGGGGAAGGACGAAATATCAGGGCCGGATCCGGGGCAACCCCTGTATCAGCGCCGCGACATCTCCGCGGCCGGGCGGAGGCCCGGCCGCGGAAACTCTTTACTGATCCGGTTTTACTGATCCCGGTTTTGGGGCGGTGGCGGTGGCGCCTGCTGCACGTCGGCCGGGCGCATCCGCGTCGTCGGTGAACTGCTGCTGACCGGCCGAGCCGTGGCTTTCACGGTCTGTGCGGGGATGACCTGTGTTTCGTCGGCCGCAGCGGCCTCCTCCCGCGCCTGTGCCTGCGCGGCGGCGACGGCGTCGCGACGGCCGGCAGCATGCGCGGCAAGGTGTTCCTTGAGGTTCTCCGACTCCTGCTCGGCGCGGCCGAGCCAGTTCTCCCAGCGCGCCTGCATGGGCCGGACCAGTCCGCCACCGACACCGACGATGAGGATGCCGGCCACGGTGGCGAGCACCGCGATGAGCACCGGCATGGTGACCGTCGTGGCGATGCCGACCTGGTTGAGCGCGGCGATCACGCCGAGCCCGATGATGAACACGCTGGCCAGGTTGGCCAGCAGCTTCCCGTAGGACAGGCCGGCCAGCGCATTGGAGACGATGTCCTTCACAGCCGAGGCGAGCGCCGCCGCGACCACGACGATGACGATCGCCACCAGCGCCTTGGGCAGCCAGGCGATCACGCCCTGGATGAGTTCGGACACCGGGTTGGGTCCCCACAGGCCAAAGGCCAGCTGGAGCGTGAACAGCAGGACGGCGTAGTAAATGATGGCGGCCACAATGCCCGAAGCGTCATACTTTCCGCCCGCCAGCCACCTGCTCACCCCACCCCGCTGCACAGCCCGCTCGAAGCCGACCCGTTCCAGCAGTCGGTTGACCCACTTGCGCAGGAATCCGGCGACTAACCAGCCGACGACCAGGATCGCGATGAAGGCCAGCGCCTTTGGGACAACGATGAGTACCGATCGCCACATGTCGGCGAGCGCGGCACCTATGTCCATGGCATCCTCCTGAAGGATAGGTTGCTCAGCCAGGTCGTACCCAAACCCGCGCCCGCCGAACCGGGATGCGCCCAGGCACTAGGATCGGCGCGTGGCGGCGCGCACCCTCATCCGGCCGGCCGGATTCGTCATCGCGGGCATGTTCTTCCTGTTCCCGTTCATTGCCGTGTCTTGCGAAGTGCCGGGTGGGTACGGGCGGGCGGCACCCGGCGGCACGACCGTCTACACCGGGCTGGATCTGGCCGTGGGCGGCGAGCCCGACGTCGAGCCGGACAGCAAGGAGCGGGAGGGGCCGTCGCAGGCGCTCGACCCGCAGCCGTTGGCGATTCTCGCGCTGCTCGTGATCGCCGGTGGCATCGTGCTCACCCTGACCGTGAACGACACACTGCGCAGGCGGGCGGCCGCCGCGCTGACCGCGGGCGGTGCGGCGCTGCTCGTCGTGACCAATCAGCTGACCGTCCAAACGCTACTGCAGCACCGCGTACCCAGCGGAAAGGACTATGTAAACGGCGCTGAGGGGTTCGGTCTGTGCCTGTTTACGCTGCTCCTGACCATGGGATTGAACTCCATCGGCTGGATAAGGAGCGCCTCCCGTCGTTAGGATCCGGGCGTGGATCTTTTCGAACGCATGGGCATCGTGGTCAAGGAGGCGACCCGTGAGCGGGTTGTCGCGACGATGCCGGTCGAGGGCAACACCCAGCCGTTCGGCCTGCTGCATGGCGGCGCCTCGTGCGTTCTGGCCGAGTCGGTGGGCTCGATCGGCGCGGCGCTGCACGGCCAGGTCATCGGCAGGCCCCGCGCGGTGGGCGTCGACATCAACGCGACTCATCACAAGGCCGTGCATGAGGGCACGGTGATGGCGGTTGCGACGCCGCTGCGCCTGGGTATGAGGATCGCCAGTTACGACATCGTCATCACCGATGATGACGGCGATCGGGTGTGCACCGCCCGTTTGACCTGCATGCTGCTGAAGTCATGACGTATCTCGAACTGCTGGAGTGCCCGCGCTGCGGCACCACCCACGACCCGCATGTGCTGCAAAATCTCTGCGGCTGCGGGTCTCCCCTGCTGGCCCGCTACGACCTCGGTGCGGTGGGCAAGGCCGTGTCCAAAGACGACATCGCGGGGCGCCCGGCCGATCTGTGGCGCTACCGCGAACTGCTGCCCGTCGCGGGCGATCCGGTGACGCTGGGCGAGGGCTGGACTCCCCTGCTCCCGGCCGCCCGCTATGGTGTCCAAATCGGACTCCCGCGCCTGCTCATCAAGGACGAGGGCCTGATCCCGACCGGTTCGTTCAAGGCCCGAGGCGCGGCGGTGGGCGTGTCGCGCGCCCGTGAGCTGGGCGCCAAGCACGTGGCCATGCCGACCAACGGCAACGCCGGCGCGGCATGGGCGCTCTACGCCGCCCGTGCCGGGATCAAGGCGACGATCGCCATGCCCACCGCAGCCCCGGCCATCACCCGCGAGGAATGCGTTGCCGCAGGCGCCGACCTGCATCTCGTCGAGGGCACGATCTCCGACGCGGCCGGGGTGCTCGCGACCCTCGACGAGTTCTTCAACGTCTCCACGCTCAAGGAGCCCTATCGGCTTGAGGGCAAGAAGACCATGGGGTACGAGATCGCCGAGCAACTGGGCTGGCGCGTGCCCGATGTGATCGTCTATCCCACGGGCGGCGGTGTCGGTCTGATCGGCATCCACAAGGCTTTGACCGAGCTGCGGCAACTCGGCTGGATCGGGCCGCGCCTGCCCCGCCTGGTCGCCGTGCAGTCCACCGGCTGCGCGCCGATTGTCAAGGCGTTCTCCCAGGGGTTGCGCAAGGCATCGCCGTGGATCGACGCAGGGACGGTCGCGTTCGGCATCAACGTGCCCGCGCCGCTCGGCGACGAGCTCATGCTCGACGCACTCTACGAAACCGGCGGGACGGCTCTCGCCGTACCGGATGAAGAGATTTTAAAAGATCTCAAGGATTTTGCCGGTACCGAGGGAATGCTCCTGTGCCCGGAGGGTGCCGCATGCTTGACCGCGGCGCGGCAGCTGCGGGCGTCGGGCTGGCTCTCGCCACACGACGAGGTCGTCGTGCTCAACACGGGCACGGGCCTCAAATATCCAGGAATGTTTTCGCTGTCGGCGCACACCGAGCGGGCATCGAGCGCCGCACGTTGATGTTGTGGTTGGCATGACCGACCCCGAAACCGAGGCCTTGGACGCCTACAGCCGCATCGTCACCACCGTGGCCAAGAAGGTGCTGCCCAGCGTGGCGGCGCTGGCCGTGCGCACCAGGCGCGGCGCGGGCGCCGGCTCGGCGGTGACGTTCACCGATGACGGGTTCCTGCTGACCAGTGCGCACGTGGTGGCCGGGGCCGACGCGGGCACCGCGACGTTCGCCGAGGGAAGCGAGACACGCTTCGATGTCGTCGGCGCCGATCCGCTGTCAGACCTGGCGGTGCTGCGCGTGCGCTCGGCGGGAGTGTTCCCGGCGACCCTCGGCGACGCCGACAGGCTTCAGGTGGGTCAGCTGGTCGTGGCGGTCGGCAACCCGATGGGCCTGGCCGGCTCGGTCACGGCGGGCGTCATCTCGGCGCTCGGGCGGTCGCTGCCGACCCGCGACGGCAACCGCGTCCGGCTCGTCGACGACGTCATCCAGACCGATGCCGCGCTCAACCCCGGCAACTCGGGCGGCGCACTCGCCGATTCGCACGGGCACGTCATCGGCGTCAACACGGCCGTGGCCGGGATCGGGCTCGGGCTGGCCGTGCCGATCAACTCGACCACCCGGCAGATCATCAGCGAGCTGATCACGACCGGCCGGGTGCGCCGGGCCTGGGTCGGCATCGCGGGCCTGCCCGTGCCGCTGCCACCGCCGGTCGCCGCGAAATTGGGGCAGCGCAACGGTTTGCGCGTGGTCGAGGTGGTGCCGGGCAGCCCGGCCGGCACGGCGGGGGTCTATCTGGGCGACGTCATCATCTCGGCCGGTGGTCAGGCCGTGCAAAGCGTGCAAGCGTTGCAGCGCCTCATGCTCGGCCCGGCCATCGGCAGCCGCCTGCCGGTCACGCTGCTGCGCCGGGGTGCGTTCGTCGATGTCGTCATCACCCCCGCCGAGCTGGACTGAACCGTAACTCCTCCAGCACGTCCAGCCGAATCTGACGGGTCGTCGGGTGATCGGGGAAGCTGCGCATGAACATCTTGGTGAAGTGTGTGCCGTAGTGGATGGCGCCGTCGCCGTGCAGGGGACGGACGACGGTGTTGAAGTTGGGCTCGTGGAAGTAGGCCATGGAGAACCGCTCGCGGGTGTTGAGCTTTACCCGGTGCGGCGTGGCCCGCAACCGCCCATCGGTCAGGAACTGCAGCATGTCACCGGGGAACACGGCCAGCACACCGGGCTCGGGTTTGACGTAGGCCCACGTTTCGTTGCGGACGTGCAGCCCGCCGATCCCGTCCTGCGCCACCATCACCAGCAGGCCGTAGTCGGTGTGCGTGCCGAGGCCACGGGTCGTGTGCTCCGAAAGCCTCGGATAGCGCAGGGCCCGCAGGTAGTGCCAGCCGTCCTCGGTGAGCCGGGTCAGCGCGTCGATTTCGCCCAGCCCGAGACCCAAGGCGGTCAGGCGCAACAGCTTCTCGCCCATGCGGCCGAGATTGTCCATGAACTCCTGCATCCTCTGCTGGTATGCGAGGCTTGGCCACGGTACCGGCCCATGGCACGGCCATCGCTGCTCCACGCGCGGGTCGCCCAGGGACACGTCCTTGCAGATCGTGAAGATCTCCGACCGGTCCCGTTCACCCGCCGTGATCTCCTCACCGGGCGCGGCGTATCCGCTGTAGCTCAGGTCGCTGACGCACGCGGCCTTGATCTCGTCGGGCAGGTGGAAGAACCGGCGGCTCTCGGCGAAGGCCTCCTGGGTGATGCGATCCTGCACCGGGTCGGTGGCGATCTGGAAGATCCCATCGGCCTGCCACGCGGCCATCATCTCTTGGGCGAGCGAGACGTGCGATCCGGTCACGGTCGTTGGCAGGTGGAAGGTTCTCATGCCGGGATTAGAGCAACGCTTCGCAAAGATCGGCGCGCATCGACCCCATGATTGCGCCGAGCGGCACCCCATGAGCGGCCAACCAATCCCACCCGCCGGTAACCGGTCCCCGCCCCGTCCGGTTGATTATGAACTTACGTCCATGTTCGACGGTGTGTCGTGACAATAACTTCATGGTCGACATCAGCCGGCAACCGGTCATGGCCGGAAAGCCGACGGGAGCTGACCATCGGCACGGTCACCGACTACGGCTCGCACGCACCGCTTGCCACATCGTTCGGCTGATGAATCGCGGGATTCACGTGTGACTATGCGACAGTGTGTGCCATGCGAATTCTCCACAGCGCCAGGGCTTTCGGCGTGTCCCTGGCCGCGATCGTGCTCGCCGTGCCCGCCCCGGCTCAAGCCGCCGAGGAGCAGGTGCTCTGCCAACTCATGGAGGTCATCACCTGGGACCCGCCGCTGAAGAACGAGGCGCAGCGGGTCTCCTTCACCGCCACCGGTCAGCTCACCGGATGCAACGGGAAGTCGGCGACGGGGACGTACTTTGAGAGCGGCACCTATGCGAACATCAGCTGCAACCGCCTGGTGGGCAGCGGCGCGGGGACCCGGATCTGGGACTGGACCGCGACCGACGTGGAGTCGAGCGTGTTCTCCTACGTGATCGTCGTGGAGCGGGTGCTGGGTTCCTACGTGGCGACGGCCAACGGTCCGATCACCGCCGGCGAATACCTGGACTCGACGGCGCGTTCGGTCGGCGTGGCGCCCGCGCCGGACGTTCTCGCCTGCGCAAATGAGGGTGTCTCGCGGATGGTGGCGGTCGGGAGCGTGACGATCGGCGCTTAGTGTCACTTTACACATCCTCGCGAAGGTGTTAAGTAATACTGGACACCTTCGCGAGAGGGGCTCCCGTGGCCATTCGAACCTTCGGCGCCAACGCGGTCGACTGGGAGCAGCGGATCGACCTGAACCGGCTGCGCGACGAACGGCTGTCCCGCCTCAAGCAATCCCTGGAGCGCTCCGAGCTCGGATCGCTGCTGACCTTCGACTTCTCCAACATCCGGTACATGACGTCCACGCACATCGGCACGTGGGCCATGGACAAGCTGATCCGCTTCGCCCTGCTGCCGCGCGGCGGCGAGCCGCTGATCTGGGACTTCGGCTCCGCCGCACGGCACCACCAGCTCTACAACCCCTGGCTGGAGGGGGCCAAGCGCGCCCGCGCCGGGATCTCCACGCTGCGCGGCGCGTTCCACCCCGACGCCGGGATCGCCGGCGAGGTGGCCCGCAAGATTTACGAGGTGCTGGCCGAGCACGGTCTCGCGAGCGAGCCGATCGGGGTGGACCTGGTCGAGATGCCGATCCTCGCCGCGCTGCAGGCGCGCGAGCTGACCGTCGTGGATGGACAGCAGGTGTTCCTCGACGCCCGCCGGATCAAGACCGAGGACGAGATCGCACTGCTGACCCAGGCGTGCTCGATGGTCGACGCCGCCTATGAGGAGCTGTACTCGTTCCTGCGGCCGGGCGTGCGGGAGAACGAGTGCGTGGGCCTGGTCGCCAAGGTGCTCTATGACCTCGGCAGCGAATATGTGGAGGGGGTCAACGCGATCTCGGGCGAGCGCTGCTCGCCGCACCCGCACGTCTACAGTGACCGGCTGATCCGCCCCGGCGATCCGGCGTTCTTCGATATTTTGCATAGCCATATGGGGTACCGGACGTGCTACTACAGATGTTTCGCCGTCGGCAGCGCGTCACCGGCCATGCGTGACGCCTACGTCCGCTGCCGCGAATACATGGACCGGGCCATAGCACTGGTCAAGCCGGGAGCCACGACGGCCGACATCGTGTCGGTCTGGCCGACCGCGCAGGAGTTCGGCTTCCCCGACGAGGAGGCGGCGTTTGCCCTGCAATACGGCCACGGCGTGGGCCTGTCCATTTGGGAGAAGCCCATCTTCAGCCGGCTCGTGTCGCTGGACCACCCCGAGGTGCTGGAGGAGGGCATGGTGTTCGCCCTTGAAACCTATTGGCCCGCAACGGATGGCTGGTCCGCTGCGCGCATCGAGGAGGAGGTCGTCGTCACCTCCACCGGGTGCGAGGTCATCACCAAGTTCCCCGCCGAGAAGCTGCTGATCGCCGGGCGAAGGTACTACTCATGAACGACTTACTGCGCATGTACGAGTTGATGGCCGTCATCCGGCGCACGGAGAAGGCGGCCTACGACCTGTTCATGGCCGGGCTGGTGAAGGGCACCACACACCTGGCGTCCGGGCAGGAGGCGGTCGCGGTCGGGGCGAGCGAGGCGCTGCGCGACGACGATTACACGTTCGCCACCTATCGCGGGCACCATCACACGATCGCGCGGGGCGCGACACCGGAGGCGTGCCTGGCCGAGCTGATGAGCAAGGCGACCGGGCTGTGCGGGGGCAAGGGTGGGTCGATGCACCTGACCTACGCCGCGGGCAACATGCTGGGGTCGTATGCGATCGTCGGTTCGCACCTGCCGATGGCGGTCGGGGCGGCGTGGTCCGCTCAGTTGCGCGGCAGCGAGCAGATAGCGGTGGCGTTCTTCGGCGACGGCGCGACGAACATCGGCGCGTTCCACGAGGCGCTCAACCTCGCGGCGGTGTGGAAGCTGCCCGTGGTGTTCGTGTGCGAGAACAACCTCTACATGGAATACACGCCCATCGCATCCGTGACGGCCGTGGCCAATCCGGCCGCCGATCGGGCCTGCGCCTACAACCTGCCGGCGTCCATTGTGGACGGAAACGACGTGCTCGTGGTGCGGTCCGCTGTGCGGGAGGCGGCCGCACGGGCACGCGATGGCGGCGGGCCAACGGTTTTGGAGATGCAGACGTACCGCCACTTCGGGCACAGCCGCACCGATCCGGCGACCTATCGACCGTCCTGGGAGGTCGAGGAATGGCTCTCGCGAGATCCGCTCACCATCGCCGCGGCACAACTGTCCAAAGAGGATGTGGCCGCCGCCGACGCGCGGGCCGAAAAGGTCGTGGCGGAGGCGGTTGAGGCGGCGAAGGCGGCGCCGCCCGCCGAGGGTGCGCTCACCGACGTCTGGGCCGATGGGAGCTCGACGTGGCGGACATGACCTATCGGGAAGCCGTCGCCGAGGGCATCGCGCGCGAGATGCGGCTTGACCCGACAGTCGTGTGCCTGGGTGAGGACATCGGCGCGGCAGAGGGCGTGTTCAAGACGACCGTCGGGCTGTTCAAAGAGTTCGGCCCCACCCGGGTCTGGGACACGCCCATCTCCGAACAGGCCATCGTCGGCGCGGCGATGGGCGCGGCCATGACCGGACTGCGCCCGGTCGCCGAGATCATGTTCTCCGACTTCCTCGCCTGCTGCTGGGACTACCTGGCCAACGAGATCCCCAAGGTGCGCTACATGACCGGGGGCCAGGTGACCGTGCCGCTTGTCGTCCGCACGGCCAACGGCGGCGGGCTCGGCTTCGGCGCGCAACACTCGCAGGCCGTGGAGAACTGGGCGTTCACCGTGCCGGGGCTGAAGATCGCCGCGCCGTCCACTCCGGCAGATGTCATCGGGCTGTTGGCCGCGGCGATCCGCAGCGACGACCCGGTCGTGGTGTTCGAACACAAAGGACTGTTCGCCAGCAGGGGCCCGGCCCCGCCGGCCGGGCATGTCGTGCCGCTGGGCCAGGCGTCGATCGCGCGCCAGGGCCGTGACGTCACGCTCGTGGCCCTCGCCTCGACCGTGCCGATCGCACTGCAGGCGGCCGAAACCCTTGCCGCGGACGGCATCGAGGCCGAGGTGATCGACCTGCGCTGCCTCGTGCCGCTGGACATGCGCACCGTGCTGGAGTCGCTCGCGCGCACGTCGCGGCTCGTCGTGGTGGAGGAAAACCCGTATCAGGGCGGTTGGGGCGCGACCGTGGTCTCGATCGTCGCCGACGAGGGGTTCGAACTGCTCGACGCTCCCATCCGCAGGGTCGCGGGCGAGTGCGTGCCGCTGCCCTTCGCCGATTCGCTTGAGGCGCAGGTGATCCCGACCGCGGCGCGGGTCATCGACGTCGTTGGGCAGCTCGCTGCGTACTAGGAGAAGACAATGAGTGTCATCATCGTCGGCGGCACGGCCGGGATCGGCAAGGAACTGGCCCGGCACTATGCCGCGCGGGGACAGAAGGTCGTCATCACCGGACGCGACTCCATCCGGGCCACCGATGTCGCGGCCGAGGTGGGAGCCGCGACGGGGCTCGGGTTCGACCTCGCCGACCCGTCGGGGATCGCCGACGCGCTGTCGGTCGTCACCGGGCCGGTGGACCACCTCGTGCTCGCGGCGATCGACCGGGACGCCAACACCGCCGCGAAATACGACCTGTCCGCGGCGAGCTATCTGGTGACTTTGAAACTCATCGGGTACACGGAAGTCGTGCACGCACTGGCGGAGCGCATGTCGCCCGACGGCTCGATCCTCCTGTTTGGAGGAATGGCGCGGGTGCGGCCCTATCCCGGGTCCACGACCGTGACCACGGTCAACGCGGGCGTGATCGGCATGGTGCGCACGCTGTCGGTCGAGCTCGCCCCGATCCGGGTCAACTCCATCCATCCCGGCATCGTCGGCGACAGTCCATTCTGGAAGGGCAAACCCGCCGCTGTGCTGGAGGCGTTCCGGGCCGGCACGCTGACCGGCCGGCTCGCGAGCATGGACGAGGTCGTGTCGGCGGCCGCGTTCCTGCTCGAACATCGCTCGATCAACGGGGTGGACCTCGTGGTGGACGGCGGCTGGCGGTGACCGAGATAGCCGTCGTCGGAGCGGGCAACATGGGTGCGGCCATGGTTGCCAGGCTCCGCGAGGTCGGGCATGCGGTGACGGTGTACAACCGCACCGCGGCCCGTGCCGCCTCCCTTGCGGCCCGGACCGGTGCGCTGGCCGCCCGGACCGCGAGGGAGGCGGCCGAACAGGCCAGCCACGTCATCGTGTCGCTGGCCGACGACGCGGCGGTGCTGGCCACCTATCGCGGCGACGACGGGCTCGCCGCGGGCTTGCAAAAGCACGCGATCGTGCTGGAGACCAGCACCATCCACCCGTCCACGGTGCGCAGGCTGGCGTCCGATGTGGAAAGTCGCGGCGCGACCCTGCTCGACACGCCGGTCTCCGGCAGCGTGCCGGTCGTGCAGCGCGGTGAGCTCCTGGTGATGGCCGGTGGCCCGTCCGCCGCCGTGGCTCGGGCGGAGCCGGTGTTCGGGGCACTTGCCAAGCGGGTGATTCACGTTGGCGGGCAAGGATCCGGCGCCACCATGAAACTGGCCGTCAACGCGGTGGTGCACGCGCTCAACCTCGCGCTGTCGGAGGCGCTCGTGCTCGCGGAGCGGGCGGGCGTCGACCGGGCGCTCGCCTACGAGGTGTTCGCCTCAAGCGCGGTCGCGGCGCCGTTCGTGCAATACAAGCGGCCCGCCTTCCTCGCACCCGACGGCACGCCGGTCGCGTTCTCGCTCGATCTCGTGGCCAAGGATCTGGACCTCATCGACACGCTGGCCCACGACGTCGGCGCCCGCATGGACCAGCTCGCCACAACCCGTGACGTCGTAGCCCGCGCCCTTGCCGCAGGTCTTGGCGAGCACGACCTCAGCGCGCTCGCCGGACTGTTGCGCGAGCCCAACTAGCCCGGCGCAGTGCGACTTTCGGTAGGTCCGGCAATCAGCCCGCCACAGGCGTTCCCGAGCGCGGCCCGCCCAGCGGGACACGGCCCTGCCCCTGCACAACACACAGTGCAGCACCCGGGTAGTGGCCCGCAAGGGCGCCTTCGGCCTTTGCCGGATCCTGTGCTCCCACCTCGACACAGCTGCCGTCCTGCCGGATGGACAGCTCATGCAACACGATCCCGCGCCCGTTCCACTCCTCAGTGTCGGCTCGGAGGCGATCAAACGCGGGTTGCAACTCGGCTCTCGAATGGCGCGCATCCATCATCTTGACCGATGAGTGCCAGGGCTGCCCGGCAAGGTAGCCGTCGAATGCCGGCGAAGCCTTGCGCCACACCAGGACCGCATCCTGATCGGTATCCACCGCCACGCCGGCGAACGCGTCGGGAAACCGTTGTTCCCCTGCGGCCCTCACCGCTCCGGCGATCTCATTGAGCCTGCCCTGGTTGGCCGGAAACGGCGTCGCCTCCCCGGTGCTCGCGCCGTCGCCACGACCCGTGCCGCAGGCCGCCAGCACAACCAGCATGGCCGCGCCCCACATCACCGCGCTCACGCCACGTCTCATTTCGACCTCCTGGCGCGGGCCGGCCCATGTCGCGATGGACCGGGCAGACCCGCGCGAATAGTGTAAACGTCATCCCGTGATCAAAGTGGCGCCGTAATAGGCGAGCGTCTGGGTCACGTCGGCATACCAAACGCGGCTGTAGCAGGTCCGCGCCACCGGCATGCCGGTGCAGGGCACGACGTAGGCGGGCATGCCGGCGCTGAGGATTCCCTTGGCGATGACCTTGCCATTGTCGGGATTCGGCAGCTCGAACACCGGTCCTCCGCTGTCACCGCTGCCCGCGGCGTTGGTGCCGTCATTCTTGCGTGCAGCGACAAACGGCCCGTCGCCACTGATGTAGACATTGTTGTTAATCACCTGGATGCCGCAGCGAACCCCCGAGACCGCACCCGAGGTGCATAGCCAATTGCCGATTTCGCTGAACGACGCGCTCTGCACGAGTTTGTAGGCGGAGCTGTTGTATGGCCCATCAAACATTCGCGCCAGGCTCGGGCCATCGATGAGGGCGATGTCACGCGAATAGACATGGCTATATGCCCCGCCTATGAGGTCCATGCCACCGTCATAGACCGGCACAGACCAGGCGTAACAGTGTGCGGCGTGGAGCAGTTTGGCCCGGCCGGAATGGATCACGCCGAAACCCGTGGTGCATTGCCACACGCCGTCTTGTCGCCTGGTGAGGCCTCCCGAGTTGTAGGCCGGGCTGTCGTCTTGCCGCGATGCCATGAACTGCCGCCCAGCCCAGTCCTCGCCCATCTCCACCGCCACCGACGATGCCACGACGGCCTGGGCGGCCCGTTCGCTCACGCCGTGACCGGCCCGCCGGCTGATGCGCAGGCCCTGCGCACCCTCGATGGGAGCCACCTCGGCGAACTCGGGAAACTGGGACAGCCGTTGTGCTTCGGCGAGCAGGTCAGCCTGGGTGAATCTGGCCTGCACGACGGCTATCGGAACCTGCTCACGTCGCTTGTCGAG
Organism: Allorhizocola rhizosphaerae; assembly: GCF_003426775.1. GTDB lineage: Bacteria > Actinomycetota > Actinomycetes > Mycobacteriales > Micromonosporaceae > Allorhizocola > Allorhizocola rhizosphaerae. The sequence goes on from NZ_QJUG01000040.1 coordinate 13,803, forward strand.
GACGGCCTGGATATCGCCCGGGACCGGCCCTCGCCAATAGACCCGCAGCTCGCGGTTTTCGGGAGCGGCCACAATCGCGCCGAAACCCGACGCGGCATCATGGCCGGCCATGGAGCGGATCTCTGCCGCCGCGTCATTCATCCTGCCCTGGAGTTCAAAGAGCTCGGTCCAGCTCGTGAATCCGCCGGGAACGGGCTCGGCGACCGACAACCGCGTCGTGCTGTCGCCGATCGGGGCGGCAGCTCCCGCGGAATGGGGCATAGCCAGGGTCATCGCCGCCACGGTGATCGCGGCGAGCTTCGCCTTTGTTTTCATGTGTTTTCCCCCATGTCAAAGTTGTCTGCGTGCCGGAGTGCGTCAGGTCCCACTCATGCCGCAGAGCGACTGTGCGAGAGAGGTTAGCGGCGAAGGCCGGGTTCGCGCTGTCCCGTTGTGCGCCGGGACAACGGTTGATCTACAGGGACGCACGTCAATGCGTGGGAGTGATCCGTGTCACACCCTCCACAGTGGACAGGCAACGGATTCCCGGCGGCCCCGCGGCTCAAAACCCGGGGCCGCAACGCTTCCGGCGCGGTGTGCAGACCCGGGTGGTCGGCGCGCGTTGGCGCCGTTCCATGAGGCGATGAAGCCGACAGTCACGCTCTGGCCCGGGTTGAGCAGGCCGGATCCACCCGGGTTTCGCCAGCGGATTCGGCGCAACACCCGCGGCGTTGGCGGGTCGCGCGTCAGCCGATCAGGGCCTGGCTGCCGCGCTCGGCGAGGGCTTTGGCACTCTGGTCGCCGGCGGCGATCACGACCGCATACCGGAAGCGGATGGTCGTGTCGGGTAGCACCGGCACCTCCTCGTCGAAGAACGGAGCCGGGCAGACGCAGGCGAACTCCTCGGTGCGGGTGAACCACTGCGGCGGGTGCTGCGGGTTGGCCGGGTGGTCCACCATCACGATCGTCGACCACGACCCGGTCTCGTCGTGCCGGCCGCGGAAGGCGAGCCAGGGCGAGCGCATCCCGCGCAGGTCGTTGCCGCTGCCCACCCTCTCGGGCGATTCGACGGTGCCGCCGGTGAACGATCGCGGGCCCCGCCAGAAGAGCCCGCCATAACCCGCGTTGGGCCGTCCCTTGGTCGTGGGCGAGCCGATGTCCAAAGTGGACCCGGACACGTTCGTCATGGCCGTGTCGAAGGTGAGCACCCAGGCGGTGTCGTCCAACACGGCCGCCGTCAGCGCGCGATGCTCCTCGATGACCGGCTCGCCGGTCTGAGAGCGCCAGTCGAGCCGGTGCGCGAGGTGCGCCCGGTCATCGGTGGCGGACAGCGCCGTCAGCTCCCGGTGCAGCGCGCTGCCGTTGTTGTCGAGCTGCACGTAGAACTGGCCGTGCACATATGTCGGGCCGCCCCAGAAGTTGTGCTCGCCGACGTGCGGCAGGGACCAGGCGATCCCCTTGTGCCACACGTGGTCGTGCGGCCGGTACAGCGAGACGACGTCGCCCGCCAGGGTGCGGATCGGGTGCAGATAGGGCTTCGGTGATTCGAGCGTCGGGGTGTCGGGCCGGTACACGTAGGTGAAAAGCTCGACACCCGCGGCCGTGACCGTTATCGAGTGGTCGAGGTGGTGATGCGCGTCCATGGGGCGCCGATTCCGTCCATTCGAGTGTAGAAGGGGTTTCCCGCCGTTATTTGTCCACTTTGGATGCGCTCGCCGAGGAACGCCGACGCGTAGAGGGCGGCGACGAACTCCATGGTGCGCCTCGCATCCGAGAGCGTGACCGGCGGCGGCTGGCCGGCGTCCAGGGCGTCGAGCACGGCCGCCAGTTGTGCGTGGTGGCCGCTGGGCACGCCCGACTCGCCCCGCCGCCAGAGGTCCGCCACGTCGTCGTATCCGTGGGCCGCGGTCAGGCTCCAGTTTTCATCCGAGTACCCGTAAAGGTGCTCGACCTCGACCGTCGCGCGTTCATAGTCGAACCTCAGCGCCGAGGTCTGCCGTGGCGAGACGAGCGAGTTGACGATCGAGGCGACGGCCCCGTTGGCGAACGTCACCAGGGCCATCGACACGTCTTCGGTCTGCGTGGGCCGGGCTTGGCGGACCGCCACCGCGGTCACCTCCTGCCACGGCCCCAGGACCGAAAACAGCAGATCGAACTGGTGGATGCCGTGCCCCATGGTCGGGCCGCCGCCCTCGGTCTCCCACGAGCCGCGCCAGGGCACCGAGAAATAGGCGTCGTCCCGGTACCACTGCGTGTCGCACGTCGCGATCAGCGGCCGGCCGAGCTCGCCGGCGGCCGCCATGCGGCGCAGGCGGGCGGCGGCCGATCCGAAGCGGTGCTGGAACACGGTCGCGACATGCCCCGTGGACTCGCGTTCCGCCGCGACCAGATCGTCCATTTCGGACACCGAGAGCGCCGTGGGCTTTTCCACGAGCGCCGTGACGCCCGCCTTGAGGCACTCCATCGCCAGGGGCGCGTGTTGGCGGGGCGGAGTGCAGAGGTGGACCAGGTCCACCTCTGCCTCCAGCAACAGCTCCGCGAGGCTCCCGTAGGTCCGTGGCACGTTGAAGGTCGCGGCGAACGTGCGCGCCCGATCGAGGTCCACGTCGACCGCCGCGACGAGGTGGGCACGCCCACCCGAGTCGCGTATGGCCTGGGCATGGGCATGAGCGATCGATCCGGTGCCGACGACCGCCGCGCGGTAGTTCCGTTGCGTCATGACTACTTTGCCGCGTCGATCTCGGACTGCAGCTCCTTGATGAACGATGCCGCGGCGGCGTCCGGCGTCAACCGTCCAAAGAGGACCTGCTCGGTGTGGCGCTTGAGGATCGCCTCGATACCGCTGGCACCCTTGGGCGTGACCCGGGGCGCGGGGCCGACCTTGATCGCGTCGAGGTACCCGGCCGCCGCCTTGTCGGTCTCCTTGAGCTGGCCGGCGATCGCCGTGCGGATCTTCTTGTTGGCCGGGACACCGCGGTCGGTCAACAGCACGTTGGCCGCCTCCTCGCTGTTGGCAAGGTAGTTCACGAACAACGCCGCCTCGGCCGGGTGCTTGGAGCGCGAGGAGACCGACCAGTACATGGACGGCTTGTAGTAGGCGCCCGGACTCTTCGCCTGAGCCTCACCGGGCAGCTTGAGCAACTTGAGCTTCTTCCCGCTGGCCGCGGTCAACGAGGTCAGCTGCGTGTTCCACCACGTGGCAAACGCCGACGTGTTGGTGGCGGTACCCGACTGGTCCAGACCCGCGCTGGCCCGCTCGATCGTCACCGACGGCGGCGGCGCGATGCCTTCCTTGGCCAGGTCGGCCAGGTAGGTCCAGTAGTTCGCCAGCACGCTGGGCGGGATGGACACGTTGCCCTTGTCGTCGTAGAGGGACGCGCCGGCCTGGCGGGCCCAAATGTTCAGGCCGCCGGCGTCGTTGAAGCCCCACGACTGCACGCCGGTGACCTTGCCGCCGCTCGCCTTGGACACCTGGGCGCCGGCTGCCTTGAGGTCCTGCCACGTCCACGTGTTGTCGTCGGGCATCGCGACGCCGTATTCCTTGAGCAGGTCCTCGTTCACCACCATCGAGTACGAGGAGAGCCCGACGGGGATGGCATACTGCTTGCCGTCGATCTGGCCGGTCTGCAGGGCGGCCGGGTCGAAGTCGTTGGTCTCCAGGTGCTTCTTGGCGGTGCCGAGGTCCAGCAGGGCGCCGCGTTCCGCATAGGACGCGATGTACAGCTCGTCCATCTGGATGATGTCCGGCGCGTCGTTGGCCGCGACCGTGGTCGCGAGACTGTCCCAGTAGCCGTTCCACTCCTTGAACTCACCCTTGACGGTGATGTTCGGGTATTTCTTCTGGAACAGCTCGATCACCTGCTGGGTGCGCTTATGCCGCGCGTCCGAACCCCACCAGGTGAAGCGCAGGGTCACCGGCTCCTTCGAAAGCTCCTGGCCGGCGTCCGAACCGCCGCCGCCGCACGCCGCGAGTGCAGCACCCAGGGTCACGGCTAACAGCGTCGTCCAGGCAACGCGTCGAGATTTCACAAATCGCATGGGTGGTTCCTTCCGGTGGGCGTGGTTATTTGATCCCCGTGGTGGCGATGCCCTTGATGAGGTATCGCTGTCCGAGGAGGAACGCGAGGATGATCGGGGCCAGCGACACGACGCTCATCGCGAACATCGACCCCCATGAGGTTTCGACGGTGGAGTCGACGAACGAGCGCAGGGCGACCGGCACGGTGTACATCTCCGGGTCGGTCAGATAGATCAGCTGGCTGAAGAAGTCGTTCCAGGTCCAGATGAACGTGAAGATGGCCGTGGTCGCCAGCGCTGGCATCATCAACGGCAGCACGATCCGCAGGAAGATGCGCGCATGGCCGCATCCGTCGATGCGCGCGGCCTCGTCCAGCTCGCGCGGCAGACCGCGGATGAACTGGACCATCAGGAAGATGAAGAAGGCGTCGGTCGCCAGCACCTTCGGCACGATGAGCGGCAGGAACGTATTGATCCAGTCCAGCTGGGAGAACAGGATGTACTGCGGCACAATGATCACGTGGATCGGCAGCATGATCGTGCCGAGCATGATCGCGAACCACAGGCGCTTGCCGGTGAAGTCCAGCCGTGCGAACGCGTAGGCGGCCATGGAACACGACACCAGGTTGCCCACGATGCAGCCGAGCACGACGATCGACGAGTTGACCATGTAGTGCCCGAACGGTGAGGCCAACGCGTTCCAGCCCTCGCCGTAGTTCTGCGTTTGCAGGTTGTCCAGCACCAGTCCCGGCCGGCGGAAGATCTCGTTGTTGGGCCGCAGCGAGCTGACGACCATCCACAGCACCGGATACAGCATCAGCAGCGCGAGCAGAAGCAGGCCAACGTGCCTCAGGAGTTTAGTCATCGTAGAAAACCCAATGCTTGGCGGCCCAGAAGTTGATGGCGGTGAACGCGGCGATGATCACGAGCAGCAGCCAGGCGAGTGCCGAGGCGTAGCCCATGTCGAAGTTGTTGAACCCACGCTGGTACAGATAAAGCGTGTAGAAGAGAGTCGAGTCCGACGGACCGCCCGTGCCGCCGGAAACCACGAACGCCTGCGTGAACGACTGGAAGGCGTGAATGATCTGGAGCACCAGGTTGAAGAAGATGATCGGCGACAGCAGCGGCAGCGTGATCCGCCAGAACTGGGTCCATCGCCCGGCGCCGTCGGTGGCCGCCGCCTCGTAGTACATCTCCGGTATCTGGCGCAGGCCCGCCAGGAAGATGATCATCGGCGCGCCGAACGTCCACACGTTCAGGACGATCAGCGTGGACAGGGCCGTGTCCGGATCCGAGATCCAGCCGCGGCCCTGGATCCCGGCGAACGCCAGCACCTGGTTGATCAGACCCTCGGCGCCGAAGATCTGCCGCCACAACACGGCGATGGCGACGCTCGATCCCAGCAGTGAGGGCAGATAGAAGGCCGAACGATAGAACGCCAACCCCCGCAATCCCTTGTCCAACAACAGAGCCAGGCCCAATGCGCAGGCCAGCTGCAGCGGCACCGACACCGCGACATACTTGAACGTCACGCCGAGCGCGTGGTGCAGCCGGGTGTCGTCCAGCATCCGGGTGAAGTTGTCCACGCCGTTGAATTCCGGCGGCTGGATGAGGTTGTACTCGGTGAAGCCGAGCACCAGAGACGCCGCGACCGGGCCGACCGTGATGAACAGCAGGCCCGCGAACCAGGGCAGCAGGAAGAAGAACGCGGCCTTGTTGTCCTTCTTGCCTTTCTGGGCGCTACTGCCGAGTCGTCGCATTTCTCCGAGTGCGCTCATCGGTCACGCCCGTCCATAAGCGACGGTGACATTGTCCACATAGGCCGATCCGTAGTTGGAGCTGTTGGCGTAGAAGGAGAGGCTTCCGATCGCCGGCATCGCGTTGCGGAACCGGCCGTCGTCGATGCGCGGTTGCCCGTCGATGGACAGGTCGAACCGCTGATTCACGGTGTCTATGACCAATTTGATCCGGTACCAGCGGCCGAGCTCATAGCTTTCGAGGATGCGCGATGTCGTGCCCTCGTACGCGACAATGTTTCCCTTGTCAAAGGCGAAGCTGACCGCCGGCGCGCCATTGGTGTTGTACACGTACGGCAGGCTGAACCAGTTGTTGCCGGAGACGTAGGGCTCACTGCGCATCACGCGGGCTTCGATCGTGACCAGGCCCTGCAGCGGCTGGGCGAACGGCAACGTCATGTTGGTGCCGGGCGTCCCGCCGGTGTTGGCCGTCCGGGTCAGGCGCACGCTCCGGTCAGTTTCGCTTGGCACCGCGACGACGTCGACGGCGTTGCCCGTGGAGGTCACCTGCCATCCGTTGGTGCCGCCGGCAAACGGCCCGACCGGCAGCGCGTCGAACGTGTGCTCCTGGATGGCCGTGGCGGTTTCCAGCGGGAGCAGCAGGCCGCCCGCGTCCGTGGTCTGACCCGGCGTGACGGACAGGCTCGCCTTCTGATCGCCGAGGCGGCCGTCCATCCGAGCCTGTACCGCGTAGCCCTCGCCCGCCGGGATTCCCGCCACGCTGAAGGTGCCGTCCACTGTGGACCTGGATGTGGCGACGGTGTTGCCACCGGAGAGCACGCTCACCAACGCCCCTTGCAGCGGTTGGGCCCGTTCGTCGAGCACCCGGCCCTGGATCGTGCCGTCGACTCGCGTCGTGACGAGGGTGACGTCGTGGCGGGTCGTGCCGCCGAGCGCGACCGTCACCGAGCCTGTGGCCGGCACGTAGTCGGCCTTGCTCAGGGTGAGGGTGCCGTGGCCGCCGAACCGCACACCGGCGATCCGGTAGAAGCCGTCGTGCTCGGTCGTGGTCGTGAAGGTCTTGCCGTGGGACTCGAGCACGACGTCGGCGGCGGGCACCGGGCGCCCGTACTGGTCGTGGACGAACCCGTTGATCGACTCCGACGCCTGGCCCGGCGGCGTGCGGTACTCGAACGCGCCGATGTCGGGGGGTCCGTTGTAGACAGTCGCTCCCGAGTAGTCCGCGCCGCCGTTGTTTTCGACGCTGATGCCGGTCCCGACCGCACGCGAGCCCGAGGCGACGCGCAGCGGCAAGGCCCTGTCCAACCGCGGGCCCGTCTCGGCCGTCCCGTAGGGGCCGGTCACCTGCCCGAGGAACATCGGATCGCCCACCACCGGCTTGGTGTCGGAGCTGGGGATGGTGAGCGCGGCACCACCGTACACATTGGACTCGTAGTCGATGGTCGGGCTCGTCGTCAGCGACGCGTTCGCCCGCGTGGAGTAGAAAATGTTGTTCCACAGGTGATATGTGGCCTGCAGGAAGTTGCCATAGCCGTAAACGAGGTGGTCGCTCACGTCGTTGACGATGGTGTTGTTGTAGATGTAAGCGGTGGCGCCGCGATTGGAGTGCAGGTAAATCTGGTACCGCGTATTGCTTTTAATAATGTTGTACCGGATCCAGGCGTCGCCGAAACCGCGGCCACACTGGCACAGCAGGATGCCGTCCCCGTTGTCGTGCACGAAGTTGTACTGCACGACGATGTTGGTGGTGCCGTTGTCCGGGTCGATGCCGTTGGAGTCGGCCCCGCCCGCCTTCTGCTCGGTCTCGTAAACCTCGTTGTGCTGGATCACGATGTCGTCGGCGTAGTAGGCCTCGATCCCGGATGTGCCGGTGCGATAGACCACGTTGCGCTCGACCAGACCACCGCGGATGCCGGTGAGGTACATGCCGTTGCAGCCGTAGTCGGTGCCTTCCTGGGTGATGAAGTTGCCACGGATCACCACGTTGGTGTGCGGCGCGAATCGGGGATCGTCGCGGCTTGCCCGCTCGCCCCATCCGGTGTGCACCGCGCCCGGGTTGGAACCGGTGTGCTGCTTGACGATGATGCCGGCGAACGACGTCCGCGACACGGTCGAGTTCTCGATGAGGATGTCGTTGAGCACGGTCGGCGAGCCCGGGTTGGCCGCGTCGGCGACGAGCCCGCGCAGCACGATCCCGCCCGTGTTCTTCGAGCGGTCCCAGCCGGTGCGGAAGGTGATGCCCGGCCTGTTGCCGGCCGGGTCCCCGCCGATCCAGTTGATCTCACCGGTGACGTCGTGCACGTCGACCGCGTCGATCCGGAAGTGGTTCAGCTGCCCGCCCATGTCCCCGCTGATCCCGATGCCGCGCAGGTCACGCAGGTTGGTGCCGGGCTGCCCACCACCGAGCGGGTTCGCGTTGCTGACCCGGAGGTTGCGGATCTCCCAGTGCTCCTGGTTGTGCAGCCGGACCGCGTCGGCGACCTGCCCGGCACCGTTGACCTCCGGCTTTTCGCCCTGCCCGTATCGGTCGATGACGATCGGCCGGCCCGGCTGCCCCGACCCTTTCGGCCAGAGTTGACCGGTCCAGCGCTGGCCCGCGCGCAGCAGGATCTCGTCGCCCGGCTGGAAGACGGTGGCGTTGACCCGGTCGAGGGTCCGCCACGCCGCGGCCGGCGTGGTGCCCGTGGCCGCGTCATCGCCGCCGGAAGCGTCCACGTAGTACTTCGCCCCACCGCCCCCGGCGGCGGCACCGCTCGTGGGCATGAGGCTCATCGGCGCTACCAGGAGCATGACTAACAGTGCCACGCGCTTGGGCACGGATGGGGTCACGGCGAGACCATCCTTCCTGCTCAGCCGTGGGCCGGCCGGGCAGTGGGTCGGAGTCGGTGGAGTCTAGGGGTGGGCGGGAAAACGCATTCCGCAGTTTGCCGCTCCCCCGACGCATACGTCAAGCGTTTCCGCAGATAACAAAAGGGAAACGGACTGCACAGCCCATTCAGAAACCCAACCTAATGCCCGACCGTTATCCCTTTTGCCCGCTTCCCCAGTTCCTGTCGATCATGAACTTCAGTCCATGTTCGACGGCGTGTCGCCGCGCCAACCTCATGGTCAATCTCGCCCGGTCGGCACCGCGTCACGAACCGGCGAGCGGCCGCGCCTTCGTGCTGTCGCGGACGACGAGGTGGCCGCGCACCGTCAGCCGGGCGGGCTCCATGCCGCGCTCGCTCGTGGCCAGGCGGATCGCCTCCGCCCCGGCGTGGGCCAACGGAAGCGCGATGGTGGTCAGCCGGGGCGTGACGTCGACCGCGAGCTGGACGTCGTCGAAACCGGTCACCGACACCCCGCCCGGCACCGCCACACCGGCGTCACGCAGGGCGGACATCGCGCCGATCGCGACGATGTCGTTGACCCCCAGCACCGCGTCGGTGTCGCCGAGCCCCTCGTCGATCAGCTGCCGCGCCGCGTCGAACCCGCCCTGGCGGCTCACTTCGCAGTTCACGAGCCGGATGTGCCGCGAGTCGACGCCGGCGGCGCGCAGTCCTTCGGCGAATCCCGAGGCACGTGCGGTGGCCGTGGCATGTCCGGGCGGCCCGGAGAGGATGACCACGCGCCGATGCCCGGACTCACCAACATGGGCGCCCACGAAGCGGGCGGACCCGAAGTTGTCGAAGCTGATCGAGTCGAACGGCATGTCGGTATCGCCCACCAGCACGACCCGGCCGCCCTCCCGCTCGTACGCGACCAGCTCGTTGAGCAGGCGACCCTGCAGGGCGCCGGCGTTGATCCGGCTCGACGTGAGCACCAGAGCACGGGGGCGCAGCGCACGCAGCCGCCGGACCGCTTCGAGCTGCCGCCGCGGGACGGCCCTCGTCGAGGACACCGTGACGAACGCGCCCGCCGTGCGGGCCTGCCGCTCCATCGCCGCCACGACGATGGCTATCGATGGCGTGGTGAGGTCGTCGGCAAGCAGCGTGATGGAGTCGCTCATGCGCCGCATGGCCCGGGCCGACGCGTCGGGCGTGTACCGCAGCGCGGCCGCGGCAGCGAGCACACGCTGCTCATACTCCGCCGCGACCGTGCGCGTGCTACCGCCGAGCACCCGCGACGCGGTCGACACCGAAACGCCTGCCGCCGCCGCCACGTCGTGCAAGGTGACGGTCGGCCTCGCTGCATGCGGCACTGGCCACACCCTCCCGCCGCTGGTCAAACTACTGTGGCAGGCACAATATCCGATATGCATCGGGGATCCAGGCCGCGCTCGGGCGACCGCCCGCCGGCCACGCTGCACGATGTGGCCCGCGAGGCGGGGGTCTCCGGCGCGACCGCATCGCGCGTGCTCAATGGCAGCACGCGAAATGTCAAACAGGACAACGTCTTCCGGGTGCTGGCCGCGGCGGCGAAACTCAATTACGCGCCGCACCTGTCGGCCCAGGCCGTCGCGCGGGGCTCGACGACGACCGCCGCCATGGTCGTGAGCGACATCGACGACCCCTACTTCTCCACCATCGCCGCCGGCGTTACGGAGGCGGCCGAGGCGGCCGGGCTCATCGTCACCATGGCGGTCTCGGGCCGGTCACCGGAACGCGAGTTGGAGATCGTCCGGGCGCTGCGCGGCCAGCGCCCGCGGGCCATCATCGTTGCGGGCAGTCGCATCGAAGGTGATCGCTCCCAACGGGCGCTGGCCGAGGAGCTTCTGGCGTATCAGACGGCGGGCGGGCGGGTCGTGGTCATCAGCCAGCCGGGCCTGCCGTTCAGCACGGTGAGCATCGACAACTTCGGCGGCGCGCGGCAGCTCGCCCGTACGCTCGTCCAATATGGATATCGGAAATTCGCCATCATCCATGCCAGGCGCGAGCTGCTCACCTCGCGCGACCGGCAGGACGGTTTCGAGAAGGGCCTGCGCGATGCCGGCGTCGGCGACCCTGTCCGGATTGAAACGGAGTTCACCCGCAACGGCGGCTACCGGGCCGCCGGCGAACTCGCCCGGCGCGGGGTGGAGGCGGTCTTCGCCGTCAACGACGTGATGGCGATCGGAGCCATGACGGCACTGCGCGAACTGGGCCTGGTGCCAGGGGAAGACATCGCCGTGGCCGGTTTCGACGACATCGCCTCGGCCGTCGACGTGGCGCCGGCGCTCACCTCCGTCGTGATACCGCTGCGCAAGGTCGGCCGCACCGCGATGAGGCTCGCCCTGCGCGGCGACACCGAGAAGGTCGTCACGATCACGACCGAGGTCGTGGTGCGGGAAAGCACGCCTGGCACTTAAACACCGCCGCAGCGCCCTGCCGCTTCGGCGTCAATCCCGGCAACAACACGGTCACCGCATGGATCGGCGACCGCGCCTCGGCCGGCAGCACCGAGCGTAACCTCTCGCTGGTTCCCTATCTGCGCCGACCGCGATGCGTTGCGGCCCCGCGGCGGCAAACCGCGGGGCCGCAACGCCTTTAGCGCGGTGTGCAGGTGAGGTTGCTCGGCGGCGCGTTGGTGCCGTTCCACGAGGCGATGAAGCCGAAGGTGATGCTCTGGCCCGGGTTGAGCTTGCCGTTCCAGCTCATGTGGTTGACCGTGACGTTCGCGCCCGACTGGGTCCAGGTTCCGTTCCACAGCTGCGAAATAACCTGTCCGTTCGGGAACGACCACGTGATGATCCAGCCGTCGATCGGGACCGTTCCCGTGTTGGTGACGGTGATCTCGCCCTGGTAGCCGCCGCCCCACTGGCCGGCGATGCGGTATGTGGCAGAGCACCGCTTGTTCGGTGCCGGGGTGGACGCGCTGGGCGAGGGCGAAGGCGAAGGCGAAACGGACGCAGTCGTGCTCGGCGAGGGCGAAGGCGACGGTGAGGGCGACGTGCCGTTGATGGCGGAAACCAGCGGTGGATACCACTTGTCGGACATCTTCTGGTCGCCGGACGCGTTCGGGTGCACGCCGTCGTAGGTGTCAGCACTGGTGGAGAAGCCGGTCCACTGGTCGACCACGGTGATCGGAGACTGTGCGGTGGACTTGCCCTGAGCCCACGCGGGGATGGCATTGTTGAAGTTGATCACGCGTTGGCCACAGTCGGGGCATTGCGACGGCGCCATCGGAATTATTTTGGCCACCAGGACTTTCATGCTCGCGTTGCTGGCCCGCATCTGGTCGACCAGCTTGCTGAACGCGGTGAGGATGGTCGCAGGTGCGATGTTGCTCCACACGTCGTTGGTGCCCAGGTGCATCACCACGATGTCCGGGCGGGTCGCCGACAGCCAGCCCGGAAGCTGGTTCTGATTGGCGATGTTGGTGGCCAGGAAGCCGCCGTGGCCCTCGTTGTCGCCGTCGTGCGCCACCCCGCAGCCCTGCGGCGGAAGGGTACCCACAAAATCAATGTTCGTTATGCCGTTGCTTTGCAAGCGATTCCAGAGCAGGGCCCGCCAGCAGCCGGGCGAACCGGTGATGGAGTCGCCGAGCGGCATGATGCGCACGGCGGCGGCCGTTGCGGCGGGGGCGGATTGGATGACGGCGAACGCGGTGGCAGCGGCGAATGCCGCAACCGCAGCGACAAGCGCCGCCCATGGGACGCGTCTTGGCATAGGTTTCTCAGTCCTTCCAGGAGCACACAGAAGTCGTCGCGTGACGCGTGACGCCCGGCTCCCAAACTGGACTGCATCGTCTCTGATGAATGATACGGTACGCCGCCACAGTGTCCGGATTGGAGAATCCCAGCGGATCAGCCCCCGGGCGCGCTCCGCAAATAGGCGAGCACGGCCAGCACGCGCCGGTTGGTGTCGTCGGTGGGCGGAAGGTTGAGCTTGGCCAGGATCTTGCCGACGTGTTTGCCGACGCCGGCCTCCGACATGACGAGCAGCTTGCCGATGGCCGCGTTGGAGTGCCCCTCCGCGACCAGCGCCAGGACCTCGCGCTCCCGCGCGCTCAGCGGCGAGAGCGGATCGGCGCGGCGGCGCAGCAGCTGCCGCACGACGTCGGGGTCGACCACCGTGCCGCCGTCGACGACCTGGCGCAGCGTCGCGACGAACTCCGCGACGTCGACCACCCGGTCTTTGAGCAGATATCCCACCCCGCGCCCGCCCGCTGAGTCGAGCAGGTCCGTGGCATAGCTGTGCTGCACGTATTGGCTGAGCGCGACCACCGCGAGGCCCGGGTTGGCGCGGCGCAGCTGCACCGCCGCCCGCAGCCCCTCGTCGCTGAACCCGGGTGGCATCCGGATGTCGGTGACCACGAGATCGGGCGCATGCTCGGCGACCGCCGCGTGCAGGCCCGGCGCGTCGCCCACCGCTGCGACCACCTCAAACCCAAACCGGCTCAGCAGCCCGGCCAGCCCCTCGCGCAGCAGGACGCCGTCCTCGGCGAGGACTACGCGGACTATTCGCTTGTCGTGCACGGCAACTCCACGTGGATGACGGTCGGCCCACCGGCCGGACTGGACAGGCGCATCGTGCCGTCACCGGCCGCGACCCGGTCGGCGAGCCCGGTCAGCCCAGTGCCGCCCGCAGGATCCGCACCGCCCCGGCCGTCGTCGACGACCTGAACGGTCAGCGTGTCGCCCACCCGGTGCACGGTGACCGACGCGGCCGTGGCGCCGCTGTGCTTGACCACATTGGTCAGAGCCTCGGCCACCACGAAGTATGCGGTCGCCTCGACGTGGCCGGACAGCCGCCCCGGCAGGTCGGCCCGCACCGTCACGGGGATCGGGCACCGGTCGGCGCGCTCGCGCAGGGCCACCGCGAGCCCCAGATCGGTGAGCACCTTGGGATGGATGCCCCGGATCAGCTCGCGCAGCTCGGCCATCAGCTGCTTGGCCTCGTCGTGCGCGACGGTGACGCTGCGCGCCGCCGGGGAGTCGTCGGGCAGATCGAGCCGGGCGAGCCCGAGCTTGAGCGTCAGGCTGACCAGCCGCTGCTGCGCACCGTCGTGCAGGTCACGCTCGATGCGGCGGCGCTCGGTCTCGAACGCGTCCACCAACCGGGCACGCGAGCGCGACACCTCGACCAGGGCCGCCTCCGCCTGCTCACCGCCCGATCGCCCGTCGAGCAGCGCCCGAGCCACTGCCGCGTGCCCACCCGCCAGCGCGGCGAACAGAAGGGCCAGCGCCGGAACCAGCCCCAGACCGACGATGGCGTAGGGCAGCGCCTCTTTGGGCGTGGACACCTCCACGACACCGAGCACGACCGGGCCTTCGCCGAGGCCGGCGATGAACGGCCCACATAACAGCACCACCACCAACAACACGACCGCCGCGAGTGCGGCATAGGCCACGGGCGCCACCACACCGAGCAGACACAGGTAGGCAAACTCGCGCCACGTGGCCGCCTCGGTGTATCGCGTGCGCAGCCAGGGCCAGACGCCTTGCGCGGGCGGGCGGCGATGCCCGGAGACCAGCGGGCGGGCGTCGACCAGCCGCACGCGCCACCGCTCGAATCCGCCGACCGCCATCGCCGCCAACGGCCCGAACACCGCCGCGAGCACCGACGTGAACACCGCCAGCACCACAAACAGGTCCGCGCCGCCGGTGCCCGCGCGCAACCGGCCGACGGTGACGATCCACGGCACGCCGACCATCGCCATCAACACCATCGCGGAAGCCACCAGCGGGGCGGACGTCAGCACAAACACCAGCGATCGCCACAGCCAACCGCTGCGCAGAAATCTTCGTCGCGTCGACGATTGCATTGTCACGCGGCCACGCTAGCCAACGGCCGGACACGTGCTCAATCCGTCCACGTGGAGTCTTGAGGTATACCTAGGCATACCTCGAACCACTCTTGACCCGCAGCTCCTCAGCATCCTGCCCGGCGCCTGTCTCGGCGCCTTCCAAGCCTCGGCGCACGCCCACGCCATCGCAGCGACCGCCGTCGCCGGCCGTTGCTGCTCTTTACGCGAGGGCGGCTTGGCTATAGCGCGGCGCGCACAATCTCGCCGGGCTGCGATCCGGCCTGCGCCACGAGTGCGCCGCCGGGTGCCCAGATGCCCGACCGGCCCGCGACGTTGTCGTAGCCACTGCCGGTGGAGCCCGCGAAGCTCGCCACCGCGACCCACACGTTGTGGTCGGTGGCGACCCGGCGGGCCCGACTGTCCTGAGTGGACCAGTCGTGCGCGTGGTTGACCGCGCCCGCCACGTAGACGTCCATGCCCACCGCGGCCGTGTCGGCGGCGTGCTGGGCGATGCCGGTGTCGCGGCAGATGGCCAGCCCCAACCGCAATCCGTCGACCTCGATGACCGACGGCTTGCCCCCCGGACGGAAGCGCTCCGCCTCTGCCGCGCCGACATAGATTTTCTGGTACGCCACACGGGCTCCCGCCGAGTCGACGGCGAGCATGGCGATGTGCTCCGCGACGGGCGCGCCCACCAGCGCGAGCGAGCCCGTCTCGGCACACGCCCGCACGATCGGCGCGAGCCGCGCGTCGTCGGGCGCGAGCGAGGGAGCGCCCAGCTCGTATCCCGTCAGCGAAAGCTCCGGGAACACGACCACCCGCGCCCCCGCCTCCCGCACCGCCGCGGCATGCGCGAGCGCGTTGGCCGCCACGTCAAGCGAGACCAGCGGGGGCTGCGCCACTGCAATGATCATGCAGGCAGTTTACCCGGGTTGAGTAAGCCCTTCGGATCGTTGGTGACGGCCGTCTCCCGGATCGCGGGCAGCGCCTGGCCGCCCAGCATCCAGGTGTGCGGATCGACCACGAACACGCCCATCTCCCGCAGTTGGTCGATCCCGTCGTACAGCGTGCGCGTGTCCTGGAACGACGACAGCAGGAGCCCACCGAACCCGTGCCGGAAGCCGTCCAGGTGCAGCAGCGAGCCGGGCAGCACCGAGCGCACCGCGTCCGGATCGCGCACCAGCACGTCTCCGCCGACCTGCAGATGGCACAGGTCCGGACGGACCTTCCTGGCCCGCAACGTGACGTGGTTGAACGCCAATGTGGACAGATAGCCGATCCCGTCCGGGTCAACCGAATCGACCCGGCCTCCGTCCGCCTCGACGGCCGCCCGGAAGTCGTCGACGGCCGAGTCGTCGACGGCGGCCCGCAGGCTGTAACGACCCTCGGTGGGAAGCGGATACAGCGCGGCAAGTCCCGGGTCGTCGATCGACACGAGCCGAGGCGCGGGCCGACGCTCCAAAAGCCGCTGTCCGGTGTGGACAGCGGCCTCAAACGACTCGTACGAAGCCATCACCGCCGTGCGCGAACGCAGCGGTGCCAACCGCACCGTCGCGACCGCGATGATTCCGTTGACGCCGTAGGCATGCAGATATGGCACGCATTGCGCCCCATGCAACGTCAACGGCCCCATGGGAGTCACCACATCCAGCGTGAGCGCGAATCCCTCCCACAGCCAGCCGTGCTCGATCGAACCCATGCCGCCCGCGCCGCCGGCCAGGAACCCGCCGATCGTGCTGCCGACGGTTGTCGGCAGCATCGCGACCTCCTGCCCGACCCGCTTGGCCGCCGCCTCCAGCGCCACGAACGACGTGCCCGCCTCCGCCCGGATCCAGCCCTCGCCCATCTCCAGCACACTGTCCATCCCGGACAGATCGATGACCAGCCCGGCCGCGAGCGGGACGGCCTGTCCGTAGTTTCCGGTGCCCTTTCCGCGAGGCACGATCGGTACCGCGTGCTCATAGGCAAGAGCCACCGCGGCGCGCAACTCTTCGGCGGACCGCGGATACACCACCACATCGGCGGCCTTCGCCGGAAGCACCGCCGACAGCACGGGCGACAGGTGCGCGTAGTCGTTGGACGCGGCCCGCCGCGCCGATTCCACCGTGGACACCCGGTCGGCGCCGAGTTCCCGGCGCAGATCGGCGGCCAGTGAGGCGACCGCGTGGGGTGGCGGCGCGAGCCGTGCCGCGCGCGCCGCCACCACCTCCAGCTGAGGAATCACAGGCCGATGGAGGTGTCGATGAACTCGTTGGTGAACAGGTCCTGCGGCACCAGGCCTGTCTTGACCTCCTTGCGCTGCCCGGTGTAGATCGGGCCCACGATGCTGATGACCTTGCGGACCCGCTCGGTGTCGAAATCGCCCAGCGTCGAGTTCGACCCGTTGCCCACGATCTTCAGTTTGAGCTGCTGCTCCACGCTGAACGCGGCCTGCTCCTTCGGGTACGGGAAGCCCTTGTACTCGGTGGCGAGCTTCACGATGAGGTCGGTGGTCGCGGCCGCGTTCTTCACGTACTCCACCTGCGAGCGCTGGATGATGGGTACCAGCTTCTTCAGGCACGCCGAGTGCTCGGCCTTCTTGTCGGCCCGCACGACGACCGCCTCCGGGTAGATCGGGTAGCCGGTGTCGTGGATCAGCTGGAACTTGACCGGCTTCTTCCACTGCGGCAACGCCTTCTCATAGATGAACGGCTCGTTGGTGGCGAACCCCTGCTGCGCGACCTTGCCCTGCTCGGACAGGAAGCGGGTGGGGCTGCCGTCATACGACCCGTCGATCTGGCCGCGCTTGAGGATGCCCGAGCCGACCAGGTACTCCATATAGTTGGCGCCGTTGAAGTACAGCACCTTGGTGTTCGTCTTTCCAATGTCGACGATCGAGTTGAAGCCCGGGTTGGTCGCCGGGTCCCACATGATCATGTAGGGTGCGATGTCGAACGGCGCCACCACGCCGATCACCGGCTGCTTGGCCGACAGGCCCACCGCGTCGTCGGTGGCCACCATGCCGAGCATGATGGAGGGATCGGCATACATCTGCGCGCCGGCGTTCTGGAAACCGATCGCCGGGCCGCCCGCCCGGATCTCAATCTTCACGCCGGTGTCCTTGCCCTGCGCCACCAGTGGGCCGGTGACCTTCTTCTTGTCGCCGTCGATGGTGTAGGTCTGGCCCAGCAGGTGGTACAGCGCGCCGTGCTCGGCCTGCGGGGTCCACGCGGCCTGCACGACGACGGTCGCGGGGCACACCGCGGCCAGGTCGAGCGCGCCCGAACCCGGGTCGAGGCTCGCACCCACGTTGGACGTCCCGGCCGCGGTCTGGCAACCGGCGGCGAACATCACCGCGACGGTCCCGACGGCCAGGCGTCTGATGGTACTCATCTGTTTCCTCCAAGGGGGTTATGAGGGTCGGCCAGTTGCGACTCGTGCCAGGCGGTCACTCGCTTGGCCACGAGACCGAACAGCCAAAACACAACGAGGCCAAACAGCGAAGCCAGGATCACGGCGGCAAACAGCATCTCGGACTGTAGCCGACGGGGATATATGTAAATGAGTTGGCCTATGCCGGCCTGGCCCTGCTGGAAGAAGAAGTCGCCCACGATCGCGCCGATGACCGACGCCCCGGCGGCGATGCGCAGCCCGGTGAAGATGCTCGGCAGCGCGGCGGGCAGCTGGAGTTTGAACAGGCGCGTCATCCGCCCGGCATTGTGCATCGAAAACAGGTCCTGCAGCGCCGGATCCACCGAGCGCAGGCCGAACAGCGTGTTGGCGACGACCGGGAACAGCGCGATCAGCACGCACGCGAGCACCCGGCTGGGGAACCCGAACCCGAACCAGTAGCCGAACAGCGGCACCAGCGCGAGGATCGGCACCGTCTGCAGGAGCACCGCGTACGGGTACAGCGAGCGCTCCAGCCAATTCGCCTGGCTCATGAGGATGGCCCAGGCCAGTCCAATCACGACAGCCAGCGCGAGGCCGGTGAGGGCCACGCGGGCGGAAAGCCCAAGGCCCGCAAGCAGTTCGGTCAGGTTGGCCGGGTCGAGGAAGCCCACCCGCACCACCGCGTCGGGCGTCGGCAGGAGAAAGCGCAGGCCGTCGTCGATCACGAGGGTGCTGACGGCGTACCAGATAATCAGGAAGGCGCCGAAGACGGCGGCCGGGGGAAGCAGGCGGCGCGCCATCACGCCACCCCCAGCAGGGCATAGACCCGCGACGTCAGCTCCGTGAACTCGGATTCGAAGCGCCACATAGGTTTTCGAGGATATTCATGTGGTACCGCGACCTCGCCCACGATGTGGCCGGGCCGGTCCGACATGACCAGCACACGGCTCGCCAGATAGACGGCCTCCGCGATGGAGTGGGTCACCAGCAGGGCGGCGAACCGGTCCGCGACGAACAGGTGCTGCAGATCGTCACACAGCCGGGAACGGGTGATTTCGTCCACCGCGCCAAAGGGTTCGTCGAACAGCAGCAGCTGCGGCTGGGTGAGCATGGTGCGCGCAAGGGAGACACGCATGCGCATGCCCCCGGAAAGCGTGCGCGGCCGGTGGTCGGCGAATTCCGTGAGGCCCACCCGAGACAATGCGTCCATGGCCCGGGTCCGTCTGGTCGTCCTGTCCATCTTGCGCAGCTCACCGATCAGCTCCACGTTGCGCAGGACGGTGCGCCACGGCAGCAGGGTCGGGTCCTGGAAGACAAATCCCAGGTGGTCGCTGGTGCTGTTGATGCTTCCGGCGGTGGGCGCCTGCAGGCCCGCGGCGGCACGCAGCAGCGTGCTCTTTCCGCAGCCTGACGGCCCAACCACCGCCACGAACTCTCCCGCTTTGAGTTCGAGGGACACGCCGTCGACGGCGAGTGTCCCGTTGGGATATCGGACCTGTAAGTCCTCGATGGTGATCATGTTGGCCAATCCGTCGTCAGGGTGGTCAAGGCAGCGACCCGCCCCGCGCGGACCACCACGCGGTCCGGGTGTGCCGTGGCAATGGCCTCACGCAGTGAGCCGGCGCGGATGGCGAGCAGATCGGCGGCCGCACCCACGCCGATCGGGTTCTCGCGCAATCCCAGGGCGCGCCGGGCACAGGTGCTCACCGCGTCATAGGCCTGTTGTGGGCTGTCATGCCCGGCCATCACGAGCAGCGCCGCTGTTTCCAGGGCGTCGGCGCGGCCCATGATGTTGAACGGGTCCTGCAGATTGTCGCCTCCCCCGGCGACGACCGCGCCCGCCTCGCGCAACAGCCGCATGGCCGTCAAACCGCGCGGCGGTGCCGCCTCGTGCATCCTGCCCTGCAGATACAGGTTCGTCTGGGGCAGACAGACGACCGCGATGCCGGCCTTCGCGACGCGCAGGGCGATCTCACGCGCTTGGGCGGGTGGCATCATGCCGAGGCTGACGCAATGGCTGGCGACCACGCCATGCTCGAATCCGGTGGCGAGCACGGCGTCGGCCAGCAGGGCAAGGGTGCAAGGATCGGGATCGAGCATCTCGTCGACGTGCAGATCGAGCGGCAGCCGCGCGTCCGCGGCCAGCTGGAGGCAAAACTCTATGCACGCCTTCGGGTCGGGGTCGAGCGCCGGGCAGGCGCCCACCACGTCCGCGCCCATGGCCACGGCCTCGCGCAGGAGGTCGCGGTTGCGCGCACCGTCCGATCCGGACAGTGGGTTGGACCCGAACGCCACGATCTGCGGGCGGATCGGAGCCTTGACGGCCAGGACGGCCTCGAGCCCGCGCAGCTCGATGCCGGGCCCGATGTCCACGTGCGTGCGGATCTGCGTCACGCCGTTGGCTACGTATGCCCGGATCGCGGCCTCGGCCCGGGCGGTGATGTCCCGCTGCGACATCGTGGTGCGGTGCGCCAGCCAGCCGCGCACGGCGCCCATCAGGTCGCCGTCGGGGTTGGGCACCTGGTCGGCTGAGTAGGCCTTGTCCAGGTGCGCGTGCGGCTCCACGGGCGCGGGCAGCAAAAGATATCCGGTCAGATCGAGCTCAACCGCGGGCGGCTCCGGCTCGCCCGCGTGCCGGCTCGCGTGGGTGGAGCGGTCCGCATGTGATGGCCCCGCCCCGCCCGGCTTGCCGATCGCCGCGATGACACCGTCGCGGATGAACACGTCCTCCTCGCGCCCGTCCGTCAGCGTCACATTGCGCAGCAATAAAGAACTCCAATGGCGCCCCTCCCCTGCGCTACGCGGCGCATGCTCCCTGATTCGCTCGGGCAGGCCCTCGCCGCCATGGTGTCCCTCCGCTCCGCTCCGCGGCGCATGCCTGTCGATTCGCTCGGGCAAGCCCTCGCTCATGACGCGCTCCGATGGACAACCCATGGGTGGGTCGCGCACCCTGCCCGGTCTCCCCCGCCCGGAAACGCGCTGACTTGTCGCATGTGGACAGTGCTATTTCTCACATGTCTCACAGGCGTTGCGACCGCCCGTTCGCGGCGACCGACCTTACTGGCCGTTGGCACGCAGTTCCCGGCGACAACCATGCACACGGCATTATTGGCGACGGCAACGCGCTCAGCGTCACTGGCGGCTGGAGTGGGCATGGGGGCGGCATGCCGCCCGACTCCTTGGCGGGCCCTGCCCTGCGGGGCGAGGTCCGTGGAGCCGGGTGACGGGCGGCCTTGGCGGAGGCTGCCGGCAACGGTCATGGTCTGGCTCCGGGCCATTTGATCGGGCGCGACGCGAGCTCCACCGGGTAAACGACATGAAAGCCGCTGCCGTCCCAGGCCTCCACGGCGGCGCCGGCCAGGGAGTTGTGGCCGTCGGAGGCGAAGCGCACGCCGTCCCACGGCATAATCATCTGAGTCGAGGACAGGGAGGTCTGGCGCAGCGCGGCGCGGATGGTGGCCGGGTCGCGGGAGGCGCTGGCGTCGATGGCGACCGCGAGCGTGATGACCGCGGTGAAGCTGGCCGCGGCCAGCCCGCTCATGCGGTGCCCGAACCGCTTCTCGTACAGCGCCATCACCGCCTGTGCGGCCGGGCTGCGCGTGGCCAGCTCGGCCGACCAGGGCACGGGCCGCAGCATGAGCGCCGGGCCCGACGGCGGCGCGGGCAGGCCGCGAAAACCCTTGCCCAATCCCACCATCGGGATGTTCGTGGGCACCAGGCGGCCCATGGATGTGGCGGCCTCGGGGGTGTGCGCCCACGCCAGCACCGCCTGCGCGCCGCTTTCCTTTAACCGGAACGCAACATCTCCCCCGGCAGAATCGGCTAGGGTCAATTCGTGCTGAAGCACGATCTGGCCACCGGACGCGCCGGCCAGCGCCTTGATGTGCGCTGCGCCGGCCGCGCTGTCCCCGCCGGGCTCCGTGAGCACAGCCAGGCGGCGCACGGACTGCCGCCGCAGCACGCCAAACGCGCTCTCGGTGAGCACCCGGTCGCCGGGCCCGGCCCGGAAGTACCAGTCCAGCCCGAGCTCGGTGAGGTAGTCGGCAGTGTTGCTGGCGTCGAGCAAGGGCGCGCGCAGCCGCTGCATCTCGCTGGCCGTGCCGGAGACGATATCCGCGGACTCGGCGACGACCACCCCGACGGCGCCTTGCGCGGTCACCAGATCGGCCGCCATCCGCACCGCTTGGTCGGGCTTGCCCTGGCTGTCGGCGCCGGCGAGGGCCAGCCTGGAGCCGCCCAGCGCCGGCAGACCGGTGCCCGCGCCCAGTGGCACGGACAGCGCGCCGTGGTCTTCGTTCACGATGTCGATGGCCAGCTGCGCACCGCGCCTGGCCTCATCGGCGGTGTCCGCGCCCGGGCCCGTGTGGGCCGAGAGCACCCCGATAACCAACGGAGAGGTGGGTGAGTCGGGTGCCGTGCAGCCCGCCGCCGCGATCACCGCGGCACTCAAACAGGCCGCTAGCCTGCACAAAGGGCTATATTTCAATCGACTATCGGCGTTCCCGGGCTCGCGCACCCGAGTATCTTTTCGTGCAAGGCTATGAGTTTCAACCCCTTGAGTCGCTTGTGGAGCGTTCTGTAGATTTGATGCCTCCAAGCGACTTGCTGCAACATTCACGCGCCGCTTAGATATATAGGGCACATCGGGGGCGGCGACTTCTTCGAAGGTAGGGCGTGGATGGCGAGCAAGGGGGGCGGGCCCAAGGGGCAGGCGGGCGGAAAAAGCAACAGCCGTCATCAGCGGCTCACCGTCGTGTCCCATCGGCGGCCCTCGGCGACCCGGCCACGCGACTGGCGGGTCCCCGTCAAGCTGGGCGCGGTGCTGCTGATTCCCCTGTTCAGCTTCCTGGTCATCGCGGGGATTCAGGTCGCCTCGTCGGTCGCCACGGCGTCCACATTGGACAAATTCGCGCGTCACGTCAGCCTGGGCCGCCAAGTCACTCATCTCGTACATGAGCTGCAACGCGAGCGCGACCGGACCACCGGCATGCTCGCGTCGCTGAGCGCCCATCCGGCCCCGGCGCGCGACGTTTCGAGCCTTAGTCCAGATTGGACAGCCGTCGACCGGGCCGCCGAAGACCTGCGCGCCGCCGTGCGCCCGCTGCTCGACGATCAAGCCATGGCCGGGGCGTTCGCGCAGGCCGAGGCGCTGCTCGCGCAGGTGCCGCAGATCCGCGCCGGCGCCACCCAGGGCTGGCTGCGCGCCCAGGCCGCGTTCGAGACATACACGCGTGCGATCGCAAGCCTGCAGGCGCTGCTGCCCGCCCCGCTGGAGGTGGGCGGCGACCCAACCGCCGCCCGCATGGTCCGCGGCTACACCTATCTGTCCCTGGCCAAGGAGCTGACCGCGCAGATCCGGGGCCACCTCTACATGGTGTGCAGCGTGGGCTCGTTCGCGCCGGGCGAGTTCGAGCGCATCGCCGACGTGCGCGCCGAGGCGCAGTCGGCGTTCGAGCGATTCCGCGAAGGGGCCGACCAGAGGCAGCTCGCCCGGTTCGACGACGAGGTCACCGGGCAGGCGGTCAGCAACGCCAGCCGGCTGCTGCAGACCATCATCGGCAACGCCCGCGCCGCCGAGCTCGGGGTGGACGCGCAGCAGTGGTGGCTGGCCAGCACCACCCAGCTGGAGCTGATGCGCGCGGTCGAGCAGACCCTGCTGGAAAACGCCACGGCCGGGGTGCTCGCGGCCAGCGAGAGCCAGTGGCGCAGCACCATCCTCGGCACCGTCGCGACCCTGACCCTGCTCATGGTGACCATGCTGGCCACTGTCGTGATTGGACGAGGCATGGCCACCAGCCTGCGCTCCCTGCGCGAGCAGGCGCTGCAGGTCGCACAGCAGAAACTGCCCAACGTCATCCAGCAGCTGCGGGCCTCCCCCACCACGGCCCCGCGGCTGCGCGTCGACCCGATCGTCGTCCACGCCCGCGATGAGGTGGGCGAGGTCGCCGAAGCCTTCACCGCCGTGCACCGCAGTGCGGTGCGCCTCGCAGCAGAGCAGGCCCTCATGCGCCGCAACGTCAACGACATCCTCATCAAGCTGGCCCGACGCAGCCAGACGCTGGTCGAGCGGCAGCTGCGGCTGCTGGACAAGATGGAGAGCACCGAGACCAATCCCGAGCAGCTGGCCAACCTGTTCCGGCTCGACCACCTGGCCACGCGCCTGCGGCGAAACGACGAGAACCTGCTCGTCCTCGCCGAGGGCGACAGCAGCCGTGGCCAGGATCAGCCTGTCGACCTCAGCACGGTGGTGCTGGCCGCGACGGCCGAGATCGAGCACTACCCACGGGTGCGGCAGGAAGTCCACGACTCAGTTTACATTGTTGGCTATGCCATCACGGACCTCGTGCACCTGATCGCCGAGCTGCTCGAAAACGCCACCAACTTCTCCCCGCCCGACACGACCGTGCAGCTGACCGCGCAGTCCGAACCGGACGGTGGGGCCGAGATCATCATCACCGACAGCGGCATCGGCATGGCGAGCGAGGCCATCGCGGACGCCAACCGGCAGCTGGCCGCGCCGATGAGCATCGACATCTCGTCGGCCGAGCGGATGGGCCTCGTCGTGGTCGGGCACCTGGCCAGGCGGCACGACATCCGGGTCACGCTCGCGGCGCGCACCCCCGGCGCCCACGCCGTCCCGGCGGACGACGCACCCGTCAAGGGCGTCATCGTGACCATCTGGATCCCACCGAAGCTGGTCACCGAGGCCTCGACCGAGCCGGCGCCGACCGTCGACGCGGTCCGCTGGCTGCAGCCCGACGGCTCGCCGAGCCAGGATCAACCGGCCGACGGGCAGGCACAGCCCGCACGGCCGGTGCGGGTGCGGGCAGAAGACCTGCTGCGCCCGGCAGGGGGTTCCAAGAAAAGCGTTTGGTGGTCAAGGGACGCGGAGGGTTCAAACGGCATGGCACAGCCGGCCCGGCCCGAGGAAACGCAGGCGGCGGCGGTCTTCACGGAGGCCGGGCTGCCCAAACGCACCCGCACAGAAAAGCGCACGGCGACGGTCGTGATCGAGGCGGTGGCCCCGGAGGCCGACCCCGATGCGACCGAGTCCATGCTCACCAGCTTTTATAGCGGTGTACGACGTGCGGACACCGAGAGCGCGAGAGGATAGAAAGTGGCAACTAGCAAGGCGGCAAGCGACTTCAATTGGCTGCTCAATGGCTTCGCCGAACGTGTGGCCGGGGTTGTGCACGCCGTGGTGGTCTCCTCCGACGGCCTGCTGGTCGCCGCGTCCGACCATCTGCCCCGCGACAGTGCCGACCACTTCGCGGCGGTGACGTCGAGCCTGGTGAGCGTGGTCAAGAGCGCGGCGCGCATGTTCGACGAGGACGAGGTGCGCCAGACGGTGGTCGAGATGGGGCGCGGCTACCTGCTCGTGATGTCCATTCGCGACGGTTCGTGCCTGGCGGCGCTCGCCACCCGCGACGCGGAGATCGGCGTGGTCGGCTACGAGATGGCCAAGCTGGCCAAGCAGGCCGGTGAGGTGCTCACACCCGCCCTGCGGGCCGAACTGCAGCGTGCGCTGCCGAGCTTCCAGCACGCTTAGTAGCTACTGGGCCAAGATTTCGTAACCTTCCGTAATCTTGGCCGGTTGTGCCGCATGTGAAGTGGTTTGCACCCGTGGCCGCGATCGGCGCGTTCCTCATCGGCACCTCCGCACCGCTTGCCCTCGCGGCACCGGACGGGCGGAGCAAGATCTGGTTTGCCGACGGGGTCGAATCCGAAGGCATCATCGTCAAGTACCGCCCGGGCTCCACCGTGGATCTCCCGCGTGATCTGGGGCTGACCGTGCAGCGGCAGCTCGCCAACAACCGCGTGCTGGTGGGCACGCAACCGGAGCGGCTCTCGGGCGGCGAGCTGCGCCGGCTCATGGTCGAGCTCGCCGCGGACCCCGACGTCGAACTGGTCGAGCCCAACGTGGTGATCCCGGCGCCCGACCCCACCGCCGCGACGAACGACACCGCGCAGGAGCCGGTGCCGTGGAACCTGCAGATGATCAGCGCGCCCGGTGCCTGGGACAGCGGCGCGTCCGGCGACGGCATCACCGTGGCCGTCATCGACACGGGCATCACCGACCATCCCGACCTCACAGACCAGACCGTTGCCGGGTACGACTTCCTGACGGACGTGACCCGGGCCAACGACGGGGACGGCCGGGACGCCGACGCCCATGACGCGGGCGACTGGATGGAGCGCGGCGCGTGTGGCAATGCACCCGACGGCTCCCCCATCCCGCCGCGCGACATCCCGAGCAGCTGGCACGGCACCCACGTGGCCGGCATCGTCGCCATGGTCGCGCCGAAGTCCCGGCTGTTGCCCGTGCGTATCCTGGGCCGCTGCGGCGGGGTGTCGGCCGACACCGCCGACGCGATCGTGTGGGCCGCGGGCGGCGCGGTGCCCGACGTCCCGCCAAACGCGACACCTGCACGCGTGTTGAACATGAGTTTCGGCGACCGGTCAATGTGCCCGCCCGCGATCCGCGATGCCCTCCAGACGGCGCATCAATACGGCGCGGTGTCCATCGCCGCAGCGGGCAACGACAACGCCGACGCCGCCAACTACTGGCTCACCAACTGCGCGGCGCCACGGATGTCGGTCGCTGCGCTCGACCGCTCCGGTAGCCGTGCCGCGTACTCCAACTACGGCATGTCCGTCGACATCGCCGCGCCCGGCTCGGAGATCATGTCCACGTACAACTCAGGCAAGACGCACCCGGCGGAGCCGACCCACGCCGAGCTGTCGGGGACGAGCATGGCCGCCCCACACGTGGCCGGCGTGGCGGCACTCGTCTTCGGCGTCGCGAACGGCTTGGGCCCCAAGGATGTCGACGCGACCCTGCGCCAGACGGCCCGGCCCATCCCCGGCACCGGCTGCGCGATCTTCGTGCAGGCGTGCGGCCGGGGCCTGGTCGATGCGGCTGCGGCCGTGGGCGCAAGCGCCTCACCGCAGTGAGACGCTTGCGCGTTCTGGTCAACAGTTGGGGCCGATCGTGTTGACTCCCGTGTAGGCGAATGCGTCGCTGAACCACGTGCCATCGGGCAGGCGATTCCAGACGGCTGTCGCGCCCCAGCGGCCGGTGTGCGTGGTGCCGTTGCGCCAGCAGGAGATGGTCACCGTGTCGCCGTCGTTCAAAGTGCCGACGATGGGGTACCCGGTGCCCGGCCCACCGCGCCGGTTGACCGTGCCGCCGCCGTTGGAGTCGACGATGCCCTGGTTGCCGCCCAGCGGACCGTAGTTGTACAGCCCCGTGCCCACGTTGCGTTGCGTGCTGCCGTGCAGGGCGTAGCCGCCATAGGCCGCGCCCTGCCAGAACACCCACTTGCCCGCCGAACGCCAGTGCCACGCGACCCGGGTCGTGCCGGACAGGATGCCCCAGTGCACGTGCCGGCCGGAAGCCGAGCCGCCGCCACACAGATTCGTGCCGGTGTTACCCAGCGCCGTGCCCGCCCCGATGCTCGCGCCGTTGCCGAGCCCGGTGAGGTTCCACAGGTGGTAGTAGTCGGTCGTGTACCCGTTGGCGTGGTAAACGCGGCGCCATCCGCCCGGTGTGCCGCCGTTGGAGCTGTCCGCGCACATGGTGTACACGGTCCCGGCGCCCGCCGCCCGCACGACGTGGTCGCCGCCGGACAGGTCCAGTGAGCTGTAGGGCGTGTCCGTGCCCGCCCACCCGTGTGGTCCGCCGGTCATGGTCCAGGTCGCGCCGACCGCGTACGGCAGTCCGAGTTCAGTGTTGTTGCCCGCCTGGATCATCATGTCTTCCCGCGCCATGAAGATCTGCTTCTCGGCCGGGCCGAGCACCGAGTCCGGCGCCTTCCCGGCCAGCCGGGCGAACGGCGACGTGCTGTCCAGCGCGACAGTCCACTCCGACGATTCGAGCCGGGCGAGGAACAGCCAGCCGCGCGCGTAGTCGCCCGGTTTGGCGCTCTGCAGCACCACCCCGAAGGCCCATTCACCCTCGCTGCGCTGGACCTCGACCCGCCCGACGTACAGGCCGGTGCGTTCGCCGACCGCCCGGACCACGGCCGGTTCGACCGGCGGTGACGCCCCGGCCCGCGCGGGCGCCACGAACAGACCCGCCGCCAGCAGGGTGACGGCGAGTGTGGCATTCATGCGTGTGAACATGGCTCCATAGACGCATGCCAAAGTTTGCTCGGCCCGAGGCGCCGAACAGTCAGAGAACACCCACAGAACAAACCGTGGGCCGGGAATTACGGCGATTGCGGGTTTCGCGCGGGATGTCGCAGCGGGCGCTGACCAAGCAGCTCGGGCTCAGCGCGCACAGCAACATCGCCGACTACGAGAGCGGCAGACGCATCCCGCCGCGCGACATCGTGCTCGAATGCGAGCGCGTGCTCGGCTCCAACACGCTGTCGCCGCTCCTGGAGGACGCGCTCGCGGCCCGCGCCGCCGCGGGCCCGCCGAAACGGCGGCGGTGGCCCTACGTCGCGGTCGGCGCCGCCATGGTGATCGCCGTCGTCGGGGCGGCGGTCTTGCTGCGGCGCGACAAACCGTCCATTTGGGACGGCAATGACCTCCAGGCCGGCCAACTCGGTGGTGGTGGTCGAGACGGTGCGCCCGGCCGACGGGATGAAAACGGTGTTCCACTATCACTCATTCACGCAGGTTTACGGCGACGGCGATCGTGAGTCTGCCCGATGGCCGGGCTGGAACCAGTACCACTAAATGTTTGAAAGGATGAGCAGCGCTCCCGGCCCGGCTGGCCCACCTGGAGGGGTGCGATCCATCCACTGTGGACTGCGGTGAACCGGGAGCGCCCTGAGAATGATTAGACAGGATGCGCTCTGAACACAGAAGGATTGTTCATGCGGAACGCCGTATCCTATGGGCATGCCCCAGCCGGCCTATCGGGACATCGCCGAGGCCATCCGGGCCGACATCGAGGCCCGTCGCCTGGTCGAGGGCGATCGCCTGCCAACGGTTCGCGAGCTCGCCGCCCAGCACGGTGTCCCGGTCGGGACCATCGCCCGCGCCCTTGACCTGCTGCGTGCCGAGGGGGTGGTGGTCAGCCGGCACGGCCGCGGCCTGTTCGTCCGCACGTTCAGCCGCATCATGCGCTCCTCCCCCGGCCGGCTCTCGCGCCAGCTCTGGGGCACCGGCCACGCCATACAGGACCATGACACGCTCGGCCGGCTGCGGGTGGTGCACATCGAGGTTACCGAGATCACCGCGCCGGAGGCGGTGGCGGGCGCGCTCGGGCTGCCGGCCGGCGCGGTCGTGCTGACCAGGGCCCGCAGGTTCGCAGTCGAGGATCGCATCGTGCAGACCGCCACCTCCTACCTGCCGCTTGACGTGGTGGCGAAGGCGCCCGCGATCGCCTACACCGGCCCCGGGCCGGGTGGCATCTACGCCCGCATGGCCGATGCCGGGCTCGCGCCCGAGACCTTCACCGAGACCATCGTGTGCCGGATGCCCTGCCCGCGCGAGACAGCCGACCTCGACCTGCCCGGTGGGACGCCGGTCATCGCCATCACCCGGCTCGCCCACATGGCCGGCGGGCGATGCATCGAGGTCAATGAGATGCTCCTCGATGCCTCCGCCTATGTTTTGGAGTACCGGTTCACGGCCGCAGGATGATCTCGTTGCGCAGCGCCCGCAGCCAGGCGGCGCTCGCGGGCATCGACCTGGCGCCGTAGAACAGGCCGACGCCCATGCTGCCGTGGTCGATCCAGGCGCAGACGACGATCGGCTTGTCCTTGTCGTCCTTGCCGTTGGCGCAGCTGATGCCCTCGTCGAATGGGGTCACCTCGGAGATGCTCTTGCCCGCGCCCGCGATGGCCTTCTTCAGCTCGCCGGGCGGGTCCAGGATCAGCAGGGTCGCGCCGAACACCAGCACCTGCCGGTCCTTCGACTTCGGGTCGCCGTACATCGCGGC
This sequence comes from Allorhizocola rhizosphaerae, assembly GCF_003426775.1. Classification (GTDB taxonomy): domain Bacteria; phylum Actinomycetota; class Actinomycetes; order Mycobacteriales; family Micromonosporaceae; genus Allorhizocola; species Allorhizocola rhizosphaerae. Next base: position 43,470 of record NZ_QJUG01000040.1, read on the forward strand.
GAACGCGTCGTCCACGATCTGCTCGTTGCGGATCTCCCGCTCGGCGGCGGCCGCGACCAGGTTCACGAGCGGGTCCCGCTCCCGCCTGAGCCCGGCGAGCTCATCGGGCATGGCCGCGATGCGGGCCGGCCACTGCTCGCGCAGCGGGATCGTCGCGGCCAGGCACAGCCCGCTGCACAGCACGCACAGTGTCCCGATGATGCCCAGCACCCACGGCCACTTCCGCTTGCGCGGCCGCTCAACGAAAACGATTTCCGGCATGATTTTCGTTGGCGGCGGAGTCACGGGCGCACGGCCCGCCCAAGGGTCCGACGGAGGTGGCGGCTGCGTCACGCAGGCAGGCTACAGGCTCGTGGTGTTGAATCGGGCCCGCAGTTTGGCCAGATCTTCCGGGGTCGGCATGTGCCCCGACACGACCATCTCGTGCACCTCGCGGAAGTATTGCTCGTAGCCCGCCGGGCGGAACAGCCCGATGAGCCGGGCCGGCTGCCCGGACGCGTTGCGGAATCCATGCGCTGCGCCCGGCGGCACCGATACCGTCCCGCCCGCGCCAACCACCTCCGTGCCCGGCGCGAGATCGAACGTGATCTCGCCCTCCGTGATGACGAACTCCTCGGTGTGCCCGTGATGGATGTGCGGCGCCGCTCCCATCGCCCCAGGCGGCATCGTGAACTCCACAATGGACAGTTGGCCGCCGGTGTCCTCTCCGGTCAGGCGGACAAAACATTGGCTGGTACCTACCATAAGTGGCCCGATGGGAGCGGTGTTCACGATGATCGAAGTCATATCCTTCTCCTGTGATGCTCGAACAGGCGGCCGAGCGGCTGCGGGGGCGGGTGCGGCGAACGCCCATTTTTCAGGTCGCGCCGGATCTGTGGTTCAAGTGTGAGTTCATGCAGCATACGGGCACGTTCAAGGCGCGTGGACTGCTCAACAAGGTGCTGGCCAGCCAACCCGACCCGGCCGTCGGCATCGTCACCGCGTCGGGCGGCAACGCCGGGCTCGCCGCCGCGTGGGCGGCCCGTTCGGCGGGCGTGCCGGCCGAGATCTTCGTGCCCACGACCACGCCTGCGGTGAAGCTGGGTCGGTTGCAGGCGCTGGGCGCGACCGTGGTGCAGGTCGGCAGCGAGTACGCCGAGGCTTACGAGGCCGCGCTGAAGCGGGCGGTCGAGACGGGCGCGGTGTACTGCCACGCCTACGACCAACCCGAGGTTGTCGCCGGCGCGGGCACCATCGGGCTGGAGTTGCGGGAGTTGCAGCCCGACACGGTGTTCGTGGCGTGCGGCGGGGGCGGGCTCATGGCAGGGATCGCTTCGGCCGTCGACGCGACGGTGGTCGCGGCCGAGCCGGAGCTGGCGCCCTCGTTGCACAGTGCACTCGCTCAGGGCAGGCCCGTTGACGTGCCCGTGTCGGGTGTTGCGGCCGACTCGCTGGGCGCGCGCCGCCTCGGCGACATCGCGTATGACGTTGCCGTGCGCACCGGGGTCCGTAGTGTGCTCGTGTCCGACGCCGATATCGTCGCCGCACGAGCTCAGCTTTGGCACGATTATCGGATCGTTGTCGAGCACGGAGCGGCCACGGCCTACGCCGCGTTGGTCGGCGGCGCCTATCGCCCCTCACCCGGCGAACGGGTCGTGATTGTCCTATGTGGATCCAACACGGACCCGAGCGATCTGATTCTCTAGCGCTCCTCTGACATGCGCTCTGCTTGACTGGCGGGCATGCCACTAGCAGATCAACCGGGCGGTCCGTATGTTGCCCATGAGAATGGGTCTATGACAAATGCCCCTAACCGGATAACCATGAGATCGTCGTTCGGCACAAACGTGTCGGCGATCCTCGCCGGTGGAGCGCAACGGCCGGCAGTCGTGCTGCTCCATGGGTTTCCCAGCTCGGCTCACACCTTTCGCGATGTCATTCCGGTGCTGGCTCGATCCTCCTATGTGATCGCCCCCGATCTGCCCGGCTATGGTCAATCCGAGATGTTGCCGGCCACGTCGTTCGACGCCTACACCACGGTGATTTCCGAACTGCTTGACCATCTCGGAGCCGGACCTCGCTTCATTTATCTTCACGATTACGGTGCGCCGGTAGGCCTTCGGATGGCAATGAACGCGCCGGATCTGGTCCTCGGCCTGATCATCCAAAACGCAAACGCTCACCGCACCGGTTTTGGGCCGGAGTGGAAAGATACGTTGGAGTTTTGGGATCATCCCAGTCCGCAAAACAAGGCTGCCGCGACGGCGCATTTGACCCTTGAGGGGGTTCGCGCTCAATACACCGCCGGTGTTCCGGCTGACGTCGCGAAACGCATCTCCCCGGCCATCTGGGAGGAAGATTGGCGAGTCATGTCCCTCCCGGGACACCTGGAGGTTCAGCGCAGCCTGATCGCCGATTACGCCAATCACGTGGCGCAGTTTGGTGCCATCGCCGATTATCTGCGAGTGCATCAGCCGCCCGCGCTCATGCTGTGGGGCCGGCATGACGCTTTCTTCAATATCGCAGAGACGATTTCCTGGATGGAAGACCTGCCGCGAATGGAAGCTCACATCTTCGACGCCGGGCACTTCCTTCTCGAAACGCATGCAGCACCCGCGGCAACGTTACTGCGCGACTTCGTGGAATCGGTGCAGCCTCAATAAAGCCATTCCCGATGGTCCCGTCGAAGCCATCATCCGGACGCCAGCGTTCGGATCTCCAGCTCGTGTCCGGCCCGAATATGGAGTTCGCCTTCCAGGTCGTGTAGACGAGTGAGTAGGTGGTCGTCCGGGTCGAGCACGTGCCGGGCGAGGCCGATCAGCGAGTCGTCGCTGTGCGACGTGGACCACTCGACCAGCAGGTCACAGAGTGCGTCGTAGGTCTCGGTTGGCTCTGGCGCACTGTGAAGGCCCAGCCACGGCCGGCTGACCCAGTAGTTCACAAGCGCGACGAATGTTGCGAGGCAATGCTCCTTGTCGTCGGTGCTGATATCGGACTTCAGCCTGGCGACCAGGTCGGCATATAGCTCCGGCATGCTCAGGCCCAGCACGCGGGCTCCCGCATAGGCCCAAAGACTCGACCCGGTGCCTGCGTCGTGGGCTTGCCACCACGGGTTCCACAGCAGCCGGATGAACTCGGACCGGGCGCGCTCGCCGTGCAGCGCGATGCCAAGGATCAGCCCGCCGTTGCAGTCTGTCGAGGCCTCACCGTCACCCCACTCGACCAGCTTGCCCAACCACGACGGGTCATCGGTCTTCGTGGCCAGCACCGGCAGGAACTCCGGAAACAGAGCAGCGCCCACGTGCCGCTGCAGCGCCCGGGCGATTTCGGTGCGCAGGCCACCACACGACAGGTGCAGCAGCCCCAGACATGCGTTCATCGACTCGTAATGCTCATATGGGCCTTCGGCAAGGGCCTTCCCCGTGACACTCCGCTCCGCTGCGCAGGCGTTGCCCTCGGCCGCGACATGCTCCCACAGCATCCGCTCGGCCGGCTCGTATCCCAGCAAGCCGATCGCGTGCAACACCTCCGGCGGCATGCCGTCACGCAACCGACCGGCCTGCACACACGCGGCCAGCAGAGGCTCAGCCATCGACAGGTCTCCGTGCTGGGCGAACACCGGAACCAGAAGCCGGCCTGCCTCAGGATCCTCCAGGAACACCGGGAGCAGGGCCTGCGCGTCTGATCGGGACCCGTGCCGCAGCACCACGTCGACGACCGTCGTCTCCCACCGCCAGGTCAGCGCCTGCGGTGCACCGCGGTATCTGTCAAGCAGTTCCCGCGTTATCGCCAACACCACGATTCACGCTCCTCGCCGATCGGCATCATGCTTCCGCCGCCGACGCCCGTGTCCGATTACGACACTGCACCACTGGATAGGCCGCGATCGACAGCGGTCGCTCCGGCCGCCCCACATTCATGTCCACCACCCTAGTATGCCCGTATGACAGTCTTGCGGATCCGCGGATTCGCCCTGCCCGAGGGCGAACCGATCGATCTTTACGCCGACGGCGACCGCTGGACCACCGATCCCGTCCCCCACGCCGAGTTGGTCGCGCAGGGCTGGGTGCTGCCGGGTCTGGTCGACGCGCACACCCATCCCGGCGCAGACGTTCGCGGTACCCCCTTGAATGAAAAGCTTTTAAGGGAAGACCTGCACGATCACGTTACCGCCGGGGTGACGATGATCCGCTCGCCGGGCCTGGCCGGAGAGCCGCCGGACTGGTTCGGCCACGACGACGACGTGCCACGCGCCGTGCATGCCGGGCCCTGGATCGCCCAGCACGACCAGTTTTTCGCAGGCTGGGGCCACCGCGCCACGCCCGAGGAGATGCCGCTGATCGCCGCCCAGCAGGCCGCACGCACCGGCTGGGCCAAACTTATCGGCGACTGGCTGCCCGACGATCCTCCAATCCCGACAGACGCGTTGCGCGCGGTGGTCGAGGCGGTGCATGCCGTCGGCGGCCGTGTCGCGGTCCACTCGCAGCATCCGCTGGGCGGGGCGGCGGCCGTCGCCGCGGGCGTCGACTCCGTCGAGCACGGCATGGGTCTCGATCCGGCCCTGCTGCCACGCATGGCCGAGCTCGGGATCGCTTTGACCCCAACGCTTTCGGTCATCAACTCCGGCCTCGAACGGATCCGCGACACACCCGACAGCCCGATAAAAGACTGGTATTTCCCGGCCGCCGCGGCCCATCCCGCCCTTGTGGCTGCGGCATGTGAGGAAGGAGTGACAATTTTGGCGGGTACGGATTCCCGCCCGCACGGCCGCGTCGCCGAAGAGGTGCGGGCCCTGGTCGCGGCCGGCGTGCCGGCACACCACGCGCTCGGCGCGGCCTCGTGGGCCGCCCGCGCCTACCTCGGCCTCGCCGGCCTGGTCGACGG
>NZ_QJUG01000400.1 GCF_003426775.1 Allorhizocola rhizosphaerae
CGCGGCTCGGCCAGCGGGCGCTGCCCGTTGGCGAGCCGCCCGGCCCGGTGATGGCGGTCCGCCTGAGCATCGGCGGCATGCGCGGAGGGCGCGGCGGCGACCGGAGCGCGCAGATCCGGTACCTGCTCATCGTCGACGTGTCGGACCTGCCGGCCGGCGTGCCGCCCATGTGGGTCCGCGCACCCCTCGACCGGGACATAACACATGTCAATATCTGGCCGGCAAGCAAGAGCGTGTGCCCGTGGACCGGGACACCGCTACCAAGCCTTTGCTGGAACACCTTCGCGGTCGCCTGGCAAGAGGCGCCGTCCGCACAGCGGACTCTGGGCAGCGCGCTCGAGTTCGCCAGACAGCTCCTGAATACGGAGAATCATGAAAGCCCAGCGCGATGAACCGAAGCCGGTCCAGGCCAGCGCGGCACGGAGGCCCAGTCACGCATCCGGGTCCGCGCCCGGTACGAGTGCCTTGGTGCCCTTGGCCGCCGTAGCCGTCACGCTTGTCGGCGCCGCCGCCGTGCTCGCCTTCCTCGGCGAGACCGGCAGCTTGTGGGTGCTCATCTTGCCCGCGCTGCTCGGCGCGGTGCTGATGATCTGGTCGTACCGCCCGTCCATGTCGCCGCGGCAGGTCCGCGAAATCCGGGAGACGCTGACCGGAACCGCCGAGCCCGAAGACCAGGAGCCACCCCATCAGCAGCCGCCTGACCAGGACGGTATCTCCGTGGGATCTGTTGAGCCGCAACCAGAAAAGCCATCGCCGCGGCCGGCGGTGATGGCACGCGCCGCCATCACCGACGGACGCCTCGGCCTGCTCAAGCCTCGCTGGCAGGAACTGTTGCAGGACAAGGGCGTAGCCGTCGCCCTCGACAAACGGCTGTGGGAGACAACCTGTCGGCGCCTGCGCGAGGACGCCGCCGAGCGGGGTGGGGTGGCGCTGACCGTACGCGGTGAGCGGACTTTGCTTGTGTTCGGCATGGTCTTCCCGGCGCAGACCCACGCCAACTCGGTGCGGTGCGAGTTCTCTGCGGGCGAGGTCGACCGGGTACGGATCGGCATCAACGCCGTCGCCGAGGAGCTTGGCCTGCCGCCGGGCATGGTGACGGTCACCTGGGTGCACACGCATCCACGGCTCGGGGTGTTCCTTTCCGGCACCGACGTGGCGACCTCGGAAAAGTGGCGCAGTCTCGACCCCCGGTTCACCCCAATCGTCCTCGACGTCCACCAGACGACGCTCGCCGAGCAGATCGGTGTCTTCGGCGCCGGCAGCGAGCGGCTCCGTCCGATCACGACGGTCGAGGCCTGGTGATCCCCGCGACGGCACGCCGGATCGCCGAATCCATTGACGATGTCTACCGCGGCGAGGGCAGCCCGCCGCCGCTGATCCTGATGCGGGCCTGGCAGGACGAACCGGAGGAGTGAGATGTCACCGTACCCACCAGCACCGGTCCTGTTCATAGACGGCCTGTCGTTCACTCTGCTGCGTCATGTGGGTTCGGCCGGGAGCACGAGCGCGGCGGCGTCCTGCTCGGGCGCAGGCTCAAAAGCAAGACGATCGTGGCCGCGGTGATCTTCCCGCCGCAGATCTACAGCGGACCCGACCATTGCATCTTCGAGGTCCGGTCCCTCGAGGCGATCCGTGCCGCGTTCGCGCCGTTGCGCGGGCGGCGGCTGCGCCGGGTGGCGGGCACGATCGTCGGCTGGGTGCACAGCCATCCCGGGTTGGGATTGTTCTTGTCGCGCACCGACATCGGCACGTTCGCCAACTGGCGGCAACTCGACGGTGAAGCGGTCGCCGTGGTGGTGGATCCGTTGATGCCCGGAACCGACGCCGACCGCGTCGCCTACTGGTATCACGAGCAAGAGCGCACAGGGTTGATGGTGACCAGCGTCGCGTCGGCCAGAGACGCGCTGACCTCTCGCGACGGTGCGATGCTGGCCGAGCGGATCAAGCAGGTGGCCCACCCCGGCGGTGGTTGGGAGATCATCACCGCGCACCACGTGGTCAGCGTCTTCCCTCAGCAGGAGCAACCGGCGGGCAACGAGGCGCCGCAGATGGCCGTCCAACCGCCCGCCCACGAGCAGTCGCCGGCGCCGCCCCCGGAGCAGATACCCGACCAGGCGGCAGAGCCGCTCGTGCAGCAGGTGGCGGAGGTGGTGCGATGACGCGCATGAGCGTCCAGACCGCGCCGGCCGCGACCACCAACTACGGCAGTTGTTATGTCAACGACCGCGACATCCCGGCGGGCTGCCCGGTGCGAGTCGCGGCCAACGGCGCCACCATCTTCTGCGTCCAGACCTGGGATCTGCACAACCGGTTCCAGGGACCCGACCGGATCATCCTGGACCGCTGGCAGTGCGACACGCTGAGCGTGCAGACCGCCTCGCCGGTGGAGGTGGAGCGTTTGGACCCCACCGGCCTGGCGTCCGCCAACATGATCGAGCTCTCGCTGGTCCGCTGGTCGGGCACACCCGGCGAGAACCGGGCCGGGCTGCTGGAGTTCCTGCGCGGCGGGCGCTACCTGCTCTACCCGGGGCTGCGTTTCGGCTACCGCGCGCTCGGCGGGCAAGGCCTCGGCGAGTACAAAGTGGAGTCGGTGCGCGCCAACTGCCAGGCGGTGCCCGTCGCCGCCATCGGCGAGCGCGTGACGGTCAGGGTCCGCCGCCCGCCCGGCGTCACCGTCTGGCCGCCGACCTATGACGACGTCGGCGGTCTCGATCAGGCGATCGCGTTGCTGCGCCGTGAGGTCGAGGTGCCGCTGCGGCGCCCCGCCGACCTGGCGGCGATCGGCGTCGCCGCGCCGACGGGCGTCCTGCTCTATGGGCCGCCCGGCACCGGCAAGACGCTGCTGGCCCGAGCGGTGGCGTTTCACAGCGGGGTCCCCACGACGCTGGTCAGCGGACCGGAGATCGCCGGCCGCCCACCCGCGGAGGCGGAAACCTTACTGCGGAACGCTTTCGGCGATGCCCACGGTCCGCCCCGCATCGTGATCCTGGACGACGTGGACTATCTGGCGCCCGAGCGCTCGCAGCCTGCGGCCGGACCGTCCATGGTGAGCCTGTTGCAACGGCTTCTCGACCAGCCGGGGCGGCCGGTGGTCATCGGCACGACGAGCCGTCGCGACGCGATCGACCCGGCGATACGGCGTCTGGGGCGCTTGGGGCGCCAGGTGGCTGTGGGCGTACCGAACGAATCTGATCGCCGAGAAATCATCATGGTCCATACCAGGGAACTGGCCCTGGCCTTCAACGACCAGGAGCGCCACGACCTCGCCGCCGACCTGGCCAGGCGCACCGCGGGCTTCGTCGGTGCCGACCTCGAGGCGCTGTGCCACGAGGCGGGCCGAGTGGCGTTGCGCCGCGCTTTTCCTTTGGAGGTCCTCGAATCCGCCGTTCCGGTGCCGCAGACACCGCTCGAGATCGAGCTTGCCGACTGGCAGGAGGCACTTACCCTGGTGACCCCGTCTGCCATCGGCAGCGTCGTGTCCGAGATCCCCCCGGTCACCTTCGCCGATGTCGCGGCCCTGGCTAGTAGTACTTTGTTATGTTGTGTCGTCGAATGTGCGGTTGCAGATGTGGCATGCGCCGGTGATGACCATGAGTATGGGTTGCAGGAGCCGCAGGACGGCGTAGAGGGTCAGGCCGGCGCATCCACTTTTGGGTCCAGGCGC
>NZ_QJUG01000401.1 GCF_003426775.1 Allorhizocola rhizosphaerae
ACGGTGTCATCGTCGAGCACCCGGCCCAGCAACTCCTCCGCACCCGGCTGCGCCTCATCGGTGTTCGTCTGTACCGGAATGTTCGTCACGGTCTTCATCGGATTTCCCTTTCGTCCGATTTCCACCGTTTACATTACACTCCCCTCCGGCGCCGTCGAGGGCCAGGTCAACCGGATCATTATGTGGAATCTGTTTTGTCAAGCCCATCCTTAGCGGTGGCATCGACCGCGTGCCCGTAGTTATCAGGGAGGTGGCTGGTGACGAGAGCGATCGCGTCCTGCGGTGTGTCGGCGCGGCCTACGGTTCCTGATCCATAGGGTGAGTCGGTTGGCCAGGCGACCTCATAGGTCCCATCTGCGACGGGCGTGATTGCCGGAAGGTCGGCGGTGAATGGGTATCGAGCGCAGCGGCTCAGGTGCAGCGTCGCATGGCTGGTGAAGGGAAAGAGCTCTCGTAGCTTCGGCTGGGCGTAGGCCGCTTCGATGAGGTCGTGGTCGATGTGTCTGGCTTGGCTTTGGCGATAGATCTCCCACTTGGTTTCGACTGGATTGCCGTGTTCGTAGGCTTCGGCGAGCTTGCCGTAGCGAACGAACGGCCATGCGGCCTGTAGTTCTCGCAGGCGTGAGCCGGTCTGCCAGAGGCCGGTGGCACCGGCCGCGGCTGCCAAGTCGGTGGTTTTTCCGTCGGCCATCCTGACGCCTCGTTCCCAGAACTCCATGAGGAACCAGCGTTCCTGGCTGCCCAGGACGATGCTCACGTGCCGATTGCCGTTATCCACCCACGTCGCGCAGTCCCACCAACCGGGGGAACTTGTCAGCAGCGCGGTCAGTTCATAACCAGCGTGGTCGAGCGCAGTTTGTATTGCGGTCTGAAGGCTGCCTGCTTGACCGATCTCAGGGTAAAGGCGGACGAAATGGGGCCGTGGCGGTGGTGTCACGGCGTCAACTCTGCCTCAGAGACGCCGATTCGCAACGGGTCCGTGCCGCAACTGGATGCCGATGGTGGGCAACCGGTGTTGAGGTTGATGATCGGCAGCATGGTGGCGGTGGCGGGGATGCCGATCTGGCGTGGCGTTTGGCCGGCCGGCGTCGGGACATCGACGAGTCGTTGCAGTAGCTGGTCGAGTGCGGCCTGGCCGTCGTCGACCGCGGCTTTCTCGTCGTCGGTGAGCGGGATGCGGGCGAGCATATGTTGCAGGTTGTCTTTCGCCTCCAGTAGTTGGCCCTGGGTAGAGGCTTTCGGGGCGTAGAAATCGCATCTGGCGCAGGCCATCCGATGGGGGCACTGTTCGAAGAAGGTGTAGGTGCAGAAGCCGTGGCCCAGGTCGTAGTACTGCCATGGTTGGCCAGTGGCTGCGGAGCCGGAGGTGACGGCGTCGCGGTCGATGAGCACTTCGATGGTGCGCACGTTGCGGGCGAAGTAGCCGGCGTCGTGGTAGGCCTTGGCCAGGGTGGTCGGGGCGATCTTGGCGTAGAAGGCTGTTGACTGTGGTGAGCGGTGTCCAAGCCATGCCTGCAATTCGAACAGGGTCATGGGCTCTTTGGCGTTGTAGAGCTGGCTGGCGATGGTGGATCGGGCTCGGTGGCTGGTGATGGCGCCGCGGATGTCCTGGGCGGGGATGCCGGCCTTGCGGCAGAGCATGGGGATGATGGTGCCGTTGAGGTGGGTGGACCCGATTCGGTGAGCCCGGAACGCGAACAGGAAGTCGACCTTCTCGGCGGTGCGCCGGTCGAGCAGTTTGGGCTGGGACGGCCGGACGGCCTGCCAGGCTTCGATGGCCTGGCCCAGGATCGGATCGACGGGCTTGGTGAACGCGGTCCCCGTCTTGTGTGATGGGACATCCAGCAGGCAGACCGCATCGCGGGCGAGCACTTGCCGGGAGTCGCCTGCGATGGGGACATCGTTGTGCTGCCACCGGATACAACCCCGCCGCAGCCGGGCGATCTCGTCGCTGCGCAGACCGCTGAACAGCCAGGTGACCGTTACCGCGCGGACGAGTTCGATCGGGTAGAACTGCCCGGCCAGGCTTCCGTCGGGCAGGTCGGACGGCTGCAGGTTAAGCCCGGCCCACAACAGCTTTGCCCATATGTCATCGGAGATGACGCGAGGATTCGGGCCCAGCAGGGCGGCGATGCTTCGAGGCGTGGCCAGCGCCCGCTGCGGGTCGAACCGGCGGGGCAGCCATTCCCACTCCTGGCAGTCGCGGAAGAACGTTCTGGTCGCGGTGAGCACGGTCGCCTTCGTGGCCGCCCCCAAGGGTTTACCGACGCGGTCACGGATTCCGACGGTGCGTTGCACGAAGTCGCCGACGTGCATGCGGTCCAGCGCCGCAATCCAGGTGGCACAGGTCTGCCGTGTCCACCTTGCTGGATCGGCAGCCTGCGGATGCTCGGCGGACAACCAGCGCCCGACCTTGAGCAGGTTGGCTCGGTAACTGCCACGGACATGCGGGGTCAAGGTCGAAGTGGCATACCAGCGATCGACCCACTGCGCCCACAGCTGTGGACCTCCCATTGCCCGTTGCGCACTGCGGTCGGCTCGCAGTGGCGGGTCGCAAAAGCCAAGAGCGGCAACGGCTCGTTGCATCGAGTACAACGTGTTACGGCGGCTATCTTGCAGCAACCGCTCGTCGCGGATGCGGTCGAACACTTCGGTGTTCAGTTCGTCTACGTACGGGCTGCGATTGAGCAGGAAGACCTGGCATGCCACCCCCGGTAGCAGCTCGTCTTCATCGCGGCCGACTTGGTAGCCCCATCCGGCCAGCACGACCCGAAGCCTTTTGATCTGGCCGTCCACGCGATCACGCCCGAAGATGCGCCTGGCGAGGTTCAAGCGGCTGAACCGGCCCAAACGGTGGAAGTCGTTGAAGCCGCTCAGCAAATAGGCCTGGGCGGCAAGATACGGCCGGACCGCCTCATCAGCCCAGGTCGGCGCAACCGCCCGGAACGCCTGCTGGTCGACGCCGATCAGTTGGGTCCAGTCCTGCGCTGTCCACGACCAGTAGGAGCGGCCCATGTCCGCGCAGCGCAGCAGGATCACTGCGGTCGCGTCGGCCATTGCGCGCTGGCAATGCGTCGAGGGTGGAGAGTCCAGGACCGCTGCGACATCGTCCAGCGGTTGAAGCAGGCGACGGATCGCCGCCCAGCCCGGAGCTGCTTTGTCGTGACCAGCGAACCTGCGCAGGTTGGCCATGCCAAGCCCACGAATCGCCTCGATCTCATCGGTATCGACGGCGATCCTCGTGTGGTAACGTTGCCGGTCGATCGGCCACCGCCAACGCCGATCCTCATGCTCGCTAACGCTTTTGAGGCGCCGTGCGGTGGTGCTCACTTCGCCACCTGCCCGATGGTGTCGGTGAGCATCTGTACACGCCACGAGTGGATCTGTTCCATGCCGCGAGACAGCTTGTCGGCCAGGTCTCTGCCGGACAGATGGATGTACCGCAGCGTCGACTCGGTAGAGTGGTGCCCGGCAAAGGCAGCGATCGCATGCACCTCCCAGCCCATCCGCGCTAGGGCGTGTTTAAGAAGTGGGATCAGAGCCATTCGTTGATGGCGGCGATGTGGACGACGGCTTCGTAGCGCACGGCCAGTTTGTCGAACCTTGTGGCCACCGCCCGGTTTCGCTTTAGCCGGTTGATACCGCATTCCACG
>NZ_QJUG01000402.1 GCF_003426775.1 Allorhizocola rhizosphaerae
GCAATCGCCTTGATCGGCATCTGCTCGGCCCGGTACAACCGGCGGATCTCCGCCCAGTCCTCCACGTTCAACACCCTCCTGATACTCGGAGGGGTCATCCTTGACCCGCCGTCAGGGGGTCAGTATTCAGGCGTCGACGACACAAGCCCCAATCCCTGATCCACCTGCGGATACAGGACGAATACGCGCCTCCCTTCTGGTTGGATGTCGAAGTGAACGGCACCGCTTCGCTCGGCGACATCGACAGCTATCTCCGGTCGATCTGGCTCGAATGCTGTGGACACCTGAGCAGGTTCACGACCGGCGGATGGGGCAGCGCTGAGCTGGCGAAGCCGCGGCGAGTCGACTCGGTATTGAAAGACGGCGACGAGCTCATCCACATCTATGACTTCGGCACCCAGTCAATCACCCGGGTCAGGGCCATGGGCAGCCGTCAGGCCGAGCCGCTGAGCCGCCGGCCGATCGTGCTGATGGCGCGCAACATCATCCCCCAAGCGGAGTGCGTCGAGTGCGACCAGCCGGCGAGCCACCTTTGCCAGGAATGCCAACAAGAATGGGACTCGCCAGGACTATTGTGCAGGCGCCACGCGCAGAATCATCCACATGACGAGTACGGCGAGCCGATCGAGCTTGTCAACTCTCCGCGGCTGGGCCTGTGCGGGTACACCGGGCCGGCGGAACCGCCGTATTAGGCAGCCGGTGTTCCTTTTCAGGAGATCGCCAAGAGTAGACCTGACCAGTGGTGATGTAACTCCTCGCGAGATGGGGGCACTTGAGGCGACCGGCTTTCTCAAACCACGATCATCGGACGGCTCTCCCTCAAGAAGAAACGCACCACTGACGTGATGCCGTGCCTGGTGTCACTTCGTGATGGCCCTACAGCGGGAACTCGATGCCGGCCATCGCGGTCGGGACGGCGAGGCCCTGCTCGATCCACTGCCAGATGCATTCGGCCGCTTGGCGTTTGCCGTATCCACTGTGGATGGTGTGGGAGATCTCCTGCGCCCGCAGGCGGTATGTGGGGTCGCCGGTCACCGTGCGGATGGCCTCCTGGATGGTCGACGTCCGCCAGCGATCCGACGGCACGATGATGCCCGCACCGGTCGCAGCCACGTGATCGAGGTTGATCTGCTGCTCCATCTGCATGGGCACGCCCACGATGGGTGTCCCGCACGCGAGCGCCGTCTGGATCGTCGCCTGCCCACCATGGCACACGACCACATCAGCCAGCTCACAGATCGGCATGCACGGCACAAACTCATCCGTCACATAGATCGAGGGGTGATCCTGCACGATCTGCTTGACCTCCGCCAGTCGCACGATCGCGGGCGACGCCAGGATGATGGCGTTCCAGTGTTGGGCCGCACCGGCAGCGATCGCATTCGTGGCCTCCAGCAGGGCTTGCCTGGTACCGGATGATCCCATGGTCAAAAGAATTGTCGGCCGGTCATCGTCTGCCGTCAGCATCTCCACGAGCCTGGCATCCATCGGCATGCCGTAGTTGCCTTGGGCGAACAGCGGGCCCGTGATCCACACGTCCTTGGGGATCGGGATTCCGGTGTAGAACGACGGCAGATCGTTAATGATGGTCATGTCGGCGCGGATCTGATCGTAGATGTTCGTGGGCGGCTCGCCGCTCCACCCCGAGTCGATGATCGCCTGGGTGAGGTTGTGCTGCTCGACGAGGCCGAGCCGCGACTTGTGCAAGTCTGCCACCACAACCGACGGGGGCACCGGCAGGAAGCTGATCGTCGGGATGCCCTCCAGCTGTGCGGCAATGCTTCCCACCTGCCAGAAGCTGTGGATGACCACGTCGGGTTGGAGTTCCTGCATGGCCTGCCGCTGCCCGTTGATGAAGGCCTTCGCCCATTCGACCGAGCCGATGAGCTCGGGCGGGTCGAACCTCATGTCCTCGTCGGTGCTGCGGCCCTCGACCTGGGGCTGCACGCGCATGATGTCGAAGCCCGCTTCGCGCACATAAGGCTCGAACCAGCTTCCATGGGACAGGAAGGTTATGGCCACCTCATGCCCCGTCGGTGTGCATTCCTGCAGTCCCTTGGCAATCTCCAGGGCCCGGGTGGCCTGGCCGGTGTTCTGCAGGGCAACAGAGATCGCGATCCGCGTCTTCGTCGTCATGCGCGCAACCGTCCCCGCCTCGCCTATAGCGATAATCGAATCTCAGGCGATGGCCGTGGCCATGGCGATGGCGATGGCCGAGGCGGGGACGAGCGCGGCGGGACGGTCCGGCCGAGGCGGGGACGGGCCGGGCGGGGGACGGGCGCGGCCGGGACGGAAAAGGCTGAACGCCTACCAGGCCCAGGCCTCGGGGCCGGGCCCGCCCTTGCCCACCGGCGGGAACAGCTGGTCGAGCTGGCCAAGCACGCCGTCGTCGAGCGTCACGTCCAGCGCGCCAAGCGACCTGTCCAATTGCGACAGTGTGCGAGGCCCGATGATGGGCGCCGTCACGCCCGGCCGCGACAGCAGCCAGGCGATCGCCACGTCGGCCGGGTCGGTCTCGATGCTCTCGCACAGCTTCTCGTACGCCTCGATGGTCGCTCGATGCTCGGCCATGTCATTCATCGACCGGCCGCCGGTTTCGCCCGCGCGCCCGGCCGTACCCTCCTTGATCCGGCGCAGGGCACCCGACAGCAGACCGCCGTGCAGTGGCGACCACGGGATGATGCCGATGCCGTAGTGCTGCGCGGCCGGTATCACCTCAAGCTCCACGAAGCGGGTGAGCAGGTTGTAGATGCACTGCTCGGACACCAGCCCAAGGAAGTGCCGGGCGCGGGCCGCCTCCTGCGCCAGCGCCAGATGCCAGCCGGCGAAATTGGATGATCCCACATAGCGGACCTTGCCGGAGGTCACCAGGATCTCCATGGCCTGCCAGATCTCTTCCCACGGGGTTTTGCGGTCCACGTGATGCATCTGATAGACGTCGATCCAGTCGGTCTGCAGCCGGCGCAGCGACTCCTCGCAGCCCTTGATGATGTGCCGGGCGGAGAGCCCGTTGTCGTTGGGCCAGTCGCCCATCTTGCCGTAGACCTTGGTGGCCAGCACGACCTTGTCGCGGCGCCCGCCGCCCTGGGCGAACCAGCGCCCGATGATGCTCTCGGTGACGCCCTGGCCGAGCTGCCAACCGTACACGTCCGCGGTGTCGAAGAAGTTGATGCCGTGCTCCAGGGCCCGATCCATGATCGTGTGACTGTCCTCTTCGGACGTCTTCGGCCCAAAGTTCATGGTGCCCAAGCACAGCCGACTGACAGTGAGGCCCGTGCGCCCCAGGGTGGTGAACTCCATGACCACCACCCTATGCCGGGCTAACTTTCCCGTGCCGCGGGAGCTCCACCGAACAGCACGTCATCCCAGCTGGGAAGGCGCTTGCGCGGCTTGTCGGCGGTCGTTGCCGGCTCGGTCGCCGCCTGCCTGCGCGGACGCAGCACGGCCAGCGATGGCACGGCGGGCACCTCTTTGGGCGCGTCCGGGTCGTGGTCGAAGGCGCTGCCCGCGCCGCCGGCCGCGTGCGACGGCCGTTGCCGCGGCGTGTCGGTAGGTGTGTCGAGCCCGCGCCCGGGGCCGCTGCCCAGTGGGCGGTCCATCGCCGCGATCAGCGCGTCACGCCCGGCCCGGATCGGGTCG
>NZ_QJUG01000403.1 GCF_003426775.1 Allorhizocola rhizosphaerae
CGGCGGCCCGGCGCAGGGTCTCGGCCGCCGGGGCGGCACCGGTCGGCTCGCCGCCCAGGCCGACGGCGACAAGCACGGGAGCGTTGATGACGCCCATGGTGGCGAGCTTGGTGACCTCGCCCGCGCTGCCGGTCGCGCCCAGCAGGGCCAGCGTCGCGGTCAGTTTGCCGTCGAAGGCGGCCGCGATGCTCTCCGCTCCCGAGGCGAGCAGGAGGTCGCCTCCCTCACCCTCCTGGCTATGCACGCCGATCACGATCGCATCGACGGCGAGGTCCGCCGGATCGGTGTCGGCGAGGGCGAGGGTGGGCAACACGGTCGTGGGCGTCGTCACAAGGTCTCCTGGTGTGGTGTGGTCTGCTCCCGCGATGCTAGCCAACCACAGGAGTGGTAGTAAGTTGCCCACATGACATTGCTGTCCTCACCCTTGCATGATCGGCACGCCGCACTCGGGGCAAAGTTCGCAGCCTTCGGCGGATGGGACATGCCGCTCGAATATGCAGGTGGGGGAGTGCTCAAGGAGCACGCGGCGGTGCGCGAGGAAGTTGGCATCTTCGATGTCTCGCATCTCGGCAAGGCGCGCGTCAAGGGGGCGGGCGCGGCGGATTTCGTGAACTCGTGTCTGACTAACGACCTGGCGAGAATCGGGCCGGGCAAGGCGCAATACACGCTGTGCTGCGAGGACGCGACCGGCGGGGTGGTCGACGACATCATCGCTTATCTGTACGGCGACGACCACGTGTTCCTGATCCCCAACGCGGCCAACACGGCCGAGGTGGTGCGCCGGCTGCAGGCCGCCGCCCTCAACGGCTTGACCATTACGAATGAGCATCGCGATTTCGCCGTGCTCGCCGTGCAGGGGCCGCGTTCCACTGAGCTTCTGGCGCAGCTCGGGTTGCCGACCGAGCACGAGTACATGAGCTTTGAAACGGCACGGCTGGACGACATCGAGCTGACGGTGTGCCGCACGGGCTACACGGGCGAGCACGGCTACGAGCTGGTGGTTCCGTCGGACCACGCCGGGCGGGTGTGGGACGCGCTGTTCGGGGCCGGCGTGGAGGCCAGGGCGTGCGGGCTGGGGGCCAGGGACACGCTGCGCACCGAAATGGGATACCCCCTGCATGGCCAAGATCTTTCTTTGGATATCACCCCGGTGCAGGCGCGTGCCGGATGGGCGGTCGGCTGGAAAAAACCGGGCTTCTGGGGCAGGGAGGCACTGCTCAAGGAGAAGGCGGACGGTCCAAGGCGGATGCTGTGGGGGCTGGTGGCCAACGATCGCGGCATCCCACGCGCCCATATGGAGGTTTTCCGGGGCGACGAGCGAGTGGGAGAGATCACCAGCGGGACGTTCTCGCCCACGCGCAAGGTCGGCATCGCGCTCGCGCTGCTCGACACCGCAGCGGGGCTGGGTGAGGGCGATCAGGTCGAGGTCGACGTGCGCGGCCGCCGCGCCGGGATGACCGTCACCAAGCCACCTTTTGTGACACCGTCGGTGAAATGAAGTACGAACAGGTGCGCGACTGGGTGCTGGCGCTGCCCGGCACTCAGGAGGTCTACGTCGAGGAGTGGGGCCATCCGACCTTGCGCGTCAACAACAAGATGTTCGCGTCCGGCGTGAGCGGCAGCAAAACCATGACGGTGAAGGCGGCCAAAGAGGAGCAGGAGGCGCTGCTCGCGCAGTCGCCCGATGTCTACAGCTTCGCCGCCTATGTGGGCCGGTTCGGCTGGGTGGAGGTCAATCTGTCCAAGGTGGACGCAGACGAGCTGCGCGAGCTGGTGACCGAGGCGTGGCGGCGCACCGCGCCTAAAAAACTGGTGAAGGAATACGACTCAGGCCGATGAGGCACAGGGTCGTCGACAGCTCGATCAGGAAGCCGAGCACGTCGCCGGTGATTCCACCGAGCCTGCGCACGATGTGCCAGCGCACGAGGAAAACGAGCGCCACGACGGCCAGCACGATCGGGTTGAAGACCGAGAATATTACTACATAGAAGATTATCCAAACTGGTGAAACCGTCCCCGCAACCAGCGCGCCCAAACCAGAGGCGTGGGCCGACGGCACCCCCCGCTGACACCCAATGGTCGCGCCCAACCGGCCCACAGCGAACGCCAGCGCGACCTGTGTGAAAGACAGGGAAGCCAGCGTCACCGCCTGAATCAGCAGCACCACGACGATGGCCGCCACACCGAACGGGCCCACCTCCGGCGAGCGCATGATGGCCAACGCTTGCTCACGCGGCTTGTATGACCCCAGCGCGTCCACCGTGTCGGCCAGCCCGTCGACATGCATGCCGCGGGTCAGCAGCAGCGCGAGCCCCACCATCACCGCCCCGCGCAACAGCCCGTCGAACGGCCACGCCAGCGCCGCCACGACCAAGCCCAGCAACCCACCCACCACGGGCGCAAAAACCATGGCCCGCTTGGGATCCCCGACCTTGCGAAGCGGCGCGACCGTGAGGATGGTCAGCGCGCAGAGCAGTCCCTTAGCGAGGCTCGTCGGCACCGATCACCGCGGGTTTGGTGTCCAGCGCGGCCGACAGGTGCAGGCCCGCGCGCAGCAGCGGCAGCGCGAGCAGGCTCGTCGCGCCCTCGCCCAGATCGACCTTCAGGTCGAGGATCGGGGTGAGGCCCAGCACGTCGGCCGCGGCCTTGGTGGTCGGGTGCTCGCCGTGGTCGGGCAACGCGCACCATAGTCTGGACTGGCTGCCCAGGTCGCGGGCGAGCAGGGCGGATGCGGTCGCCACCGGTCCGTCCATGAGCACGGCCGTGCGACGGGCGGTCGCGCCCAGCACGATCCCGACGGCCACGGCGAAGTCTGCCCCGGCCAGTTCGGACAGCAGTGTCTTGGCGAGCAGGTCGTGGTTGCGCACGCGGTGCAGTGCGTCGCGGGCGGCCGCGCAGCGCAGCATCCATGAGCTGTCGTCGATGGATCCGTCCGGCCCGACGATCCGGCCCAGCAGCGTGGCGATCTCCGCGCCGGTGATCCGTGCGACGATCGCCGCCGCGGTCGCCTCGGCGCCCGCACCGCACGAGCCCAGGATGATCAGGTCGGCGCCGCTGTCGACCGCCTCGTCGGCCAGGCGCATGCCCTCGTTCAGCATGGCCTCGATCGTCTCCGGCGAGGCCGCGCGACCATATGCCATGTCATCGGCGGTCTCGGCCTCGACAACCTTCAGCGACACGCCATTCCACGTCGCCAGCAGGCCGATCGGTCCCTCGCCGCGCTGGGCCTGCTCGGCCTGGAGCGCGGCCACGGCGGTCGAGTCGCCGGCCGCGATGTCGCCCTCGTGCACCCCGTGCAGCAGGAACATGTGCGGCCGTTCCCACGCTTGAGGAACGATTTTCGATTGGGTACCTGCGGCGAAGACCACCGTCTGGGCGAGCGCACCGAGCCCGGCCCGCCGGATGTCCAGGTTGGACAGATGGTGCCGCGCGGCCGAGCGGGCGTCGTCGTCGTGGACCGGCAGGTCCATCCCCGGGGCGATCACCGTCAGCCCGGTCTGCACGATCGGCAGCTGCTGGGTCTGCTCGGTCAGCGCCTCCTGCTGGACGACCTTCTTGGGCGCAGGCGCGGGCCTTCCCTTCTTCAACACAGTTGGCTGGCCCG
>NZ_QJUG01000404.1 GCF_003426775.1 Allorhizocola rhizosphaerae
GGGCCGTGGCCATCCACCCCCTGGCCGTCATCGTCGCGATCGCCGCCGGAATCGTCCTGGCCGGAATCGTCGGCGCGCTGATCGCCGTGCCCATCGTCGCCATGCTCAACACCGCCATCGGCCACCTCGGAAAGCGCCGGCCCCCACCACCGGACTCGGTGATCATCAGCGCAAACCCGAATCTTTGGTGGTCTTCGCCGTCAATTCGTCGGGAGTTGGGCCAGCACGGCTGGTTTGTGGGCTGTGATGCGGGCGAGGAGAGCGTTGAGATCGTTTTTCGTGTACTTCCAGTTGAAGGGTCGGGCGGCGAGGTTGTAGAGATCCTGGAAGGCGATCAGTCGGTTCTGGACGTCGGCGAGGTCGTAGAAGTCGTTGGGTGTCACGACTTTGCGTTGTACCACGAGAAGTAGATTACGAACGGGGACACGGCAGGCCGACCTCGGCGCAGGTTGGGGTTAGGAGGACCAGGCCACGGAGAAGGCGGTGTCGGCGGAGCACGCGACCTGGATGCCGTCAATGTTGTTCCAGCCCAGCAGTTTGCACCGCTCGCCGCCGTCGCCCTGCGCGGTGACGTGGGCGGCTCCGCCGGTGATGTCGAGCGGGGCCCGCACGCGATAGCGCCCGGCCGTCAAGCGTTCGACGGTCACGGCGCCGGTGGCACCGGCGGTGACGAACGCCGTGCTCGGATCGGCGCTCGATGTGTAGAACGCCGCCGCCCGGTTGGAGGTCAGCGTGGCGTCGGTGCCGCGTGCGAAGGACAGGTTGAACGTGCTGTCGGCGGGAGCCCCCCCGGGGGCGAAGCACTTGACCGCGACCATCTCGTCGGCTCCGTTGGGGTACCAACGAGAGACTTTGCACCAATCGCTGGAGGTGCCGATCGCGGTCACCTGCGCGTGCCCACCCGGCCCGCCCAGTCCGGCCATACGCACCAGGTAGCTGCCGACGGCGAGGCGGGTCGTGGTGTTCCGGCCGCCCGTCGAGTTGTACTGCTCGCTGCCGCGGACCCATCCGCCGCTGCCCGCGATCCTCGCCGCGGGCCTGGTGTAGCTCAACGTGTAAGCGGCGTCGGACGGGTTGCCGGCCGGGTCGAAGCAGGCGACCTGCACGTCCATCCCCGGATGCGACTCCGGGCTGGGCCGCACGTCGACCGCCTTGCAGTGCGCGCTTCCCGGGCCGAGCGCCGTCACCAGCACCGCACCCGTGGGATCGAGCCCGGGGAACCACACCGTGCTGCGCCCGACCGCGTCGCGCCGCGCCGCGTTGAAGTAGCCGGCCGAGTTCCCCGCGCCGGGCAGCTCGATGACGTTCCACTCGTGCAGCGGCGCGGCCACGAGGTTGATCACCGCCTCGCCCTCCATCACACCGTACGGGCTCTTGATGGTGTTGATCCGCGACGGGGACGGCGAAGGGCTCGACGTGCCGAGCACGGCAATCATCTGCGGACGCCCATACGTGGGCGTGTTCCCCAGGCTGGCAACCGTGATCGCCGTGCCGAGCACGACTGCTGAGATGACGACCAAGGTCCGCATATCCACCGTCTCCGTTCGATGTCGCCAACGCGACAGGTCGCATACGTGTTCGGGAGTACGTTCGCACCAGCCGTCAAAGGATGTTCAAAGCTCGTTCAAACGGAGGCTGCGATGGTGTCAGACCCGCTCGGCGGACGGGTGACCGTGGTGCTCGGCGCAGCCGGATTCGGCAAGACGACGGCGGTGCGGGCGTGGCTGGGCGACCGGCAGGCCAACTGGTTTCGCGGCAGCGACCTGTCGGGCCTGGGCTTCGCCACCGACGACCGGTTCACCGTCATCGACGACATGCATCTGGCGTCCGGCCCGCCGGCGCTGGCGACCCCGCCGCGGGCGCGCCTCGTGCTCATCGCCCGCCGTCCCCTGACCGCGGCCGTATTGCGTTGGGCCGCAAGCCCTCCCGCCGAGGTGGGGCCTGCTTCGCTCGCGTTGCCGCCCACCCGCATCGAACGCATGCTGCGCCGTAGGCGCCCCCACGCCGACGCGGCCGCGCTGGCAGGCAGGCTGCACGAGCTCACATGCGGCTGGCCCGCGCTGGTGCGGTTGCTCATCGACGACGACCTCGCCTCGCCCGGCGCGCCCGGCACACCGATCGCGGAATACCTCAACGCCGAGGTGCTGGGCGACCTGACCGAAGCGGCGCGCCGGTTGTTCGCCGACACCGCTCATCTCGGCTCCGTCTCGGCCGACCTGGCCACCGGTCTCGGCCACCGCCGCCCCGAGGCTGTGATCGGCGAACTGGCCCGGCTCGGCCTGCTGCATCCGGCTACCCCGGGTCATGTTTGGTATCAGCCGGTACCCGTTGCGGCCACCGTGGCCCGCAACGTGCTCAAGCGCAGGCGCGTGCTGGCCACCGCGGCCGCCTGGCACCTGCGACACGACCGCCCGGCCGACGCGCTGCGCCTGCACCTGGCCGCCGGCGACCACGCCGCGTGCGTGTCCCTCCTGAATGGACAGGGCCCGCTGATGCTCGCCGGCGGGGCTGCGGCCGACGTGGTGTCCGCGATCCGGCGCCTGCCGCCCGAGCACTGCGACGAACAGACCGACCTGTTGCTGGCCGAGGCGCTGCAGATGACGGGCGACAGCGCGGGAGCGACCGCCGTGTACGAAAAGCTCGCCGCCGGGCGCGACCGCCTGCCGGCCGCGCTGGCGTGGCGGTTCGGTGTGGCCGTGTATCTGTGGGGCAACCCGCGCGACGCGATCGGCGTGTTCGGGCGCGGCGTGCTCGGCGACGAGACAACGGCCGACGAGGCCACGCTGCTGGCGTGGATGGCCGCGGCGCACCGGCTCGCCGGGGATCTGGACAAGTGTCAGGACCATGCCATGCGCGCCCACCGCGCGGCGACCGCGTCGGGCAGCGCACGGGCGGCCGTGTCGGCCCATGTCGCGCTGGCACTGTGCGCCGATCTCGCCGGGGATCCCGCCGCGTTGCAGGCGCACTACGCGCAGGCGCTGGCGCTGGCCGAACCGGCCGGGGATGTGGTGCAGGCGATCAGGATCCGGGCCAACCTCGCTGTGGCGCTGGAGCGGGAGGCACGTTACACGGACGCGCTGGAGATGGTGCGCCCGGCCGTGGCCCTCGCCGAACGGGCCGGGCACGGCAGCCTGCTGGCGATGGCGCGCAACAACGAGGCCACGCTGCTGCACCGGCTCGGGCGGCTCGACGAGGCGGCGGGCATGTACCGGCAGTCCATCGAGGCGTATCAGCGCATCAATTCGCTGAAGGTGGCGTACCCGCTGGGCGGGCTCGGCGACCTGCTTCGCGAGCGGGGGCGGCACAGCGAGGCGCGGGCGGCGTACGAAGAATCCCTCAAGGCCTCGACCGCCCACGGCAACCGGCAGGGCATGGTCCCGGCGCTGTGCGGGCTCGCCCGGACGGTTGCGGCCGACGACCCCGAGCTGGCCGAAAGCCTTGCGGAGCGGGCGCTTTCGCATGCCTCCGGTCCGGTGATGACGGTCGCTCTGCTGGCGGGCGGCTACGCCGCGCTCGGGCGGGGCGACGCGGCCGAAGCGCGCAGGCTGGCGCTCGCCGCCGCCGACTCGGCGGGCCAGCACCGGGATCGGGCCGGG
>NZ_QJUG01000405.1 GCF_003426775.1 Allorhizocola rhizosphaerae
GGCGCGGCCAAGCGCCTGAGCGACGAGCTCGCGCGGCTCACCTCCGAGGTGCACCGCGACGAGGTCGCCCGAGCCGAGCAGCGCATGCGCATCGAGCAGCTGGAAAACCGGGCCGGCGAGGAGTTCTCCATCGACGTGGAGACCCTGCTGAACGAATACGGCCCGAGCGTGGCGATCGTCGCCGAGGACGGTTCGCAGGAGCCGTTCGACCGGGCGATCCAGGAGAAGCGGGCGGCCAAGGCCGAGCGGGAGTTCGCCCTGCTGGGCAAGGTCAACCCGCTGGCGCTGGAGGAGTTCGCCGCGCTGGAGGAGCGCTACAAGTTCCTGTCCGACCAGCTCGAAGACCTCAAGGCCACGCGGCGCGACCTGCTGACCGTGGTCAAAGACGTCGACGACCGCATCCTGGAGGTGTTCACGACGGCGTTCGAGGACACGGCCCGCGAGTTCGAGGTCGTGTTCCCGATCCTGTTCCCGGGCGGCGAGGGCCGGCTGGTGCTCACCGATCCCGACGACATGCTCGCCACGGGCGTCGAGGTGGAGGCCCGCCCGCCCGGCAAGAAGATCAAGCGGCTGTCGCTGCTGTCCGGTGGCGAGCGCTCGCTGACGGCCGTGGCGATGCTGTGCGCGATCTTCCGCGCCCGGCCCAGCCCGTTCTACATCATGGACGAGGTCGAGGCCGCGCTGGACGACGTCAACCTGGGCCGGCTGATCACGCTGTTCCAGGAACTGCGCTCGCGCAGCCAGCTGATCATCATCACGCACCAGAAACGCACCATGGAGGTCGCCGACGCGCTTTACGGTGTCACCATGCGCAACGGTGTGACCGAGGTGATCAGTCAGCGGCTCAAGGGCGAGGAGGTCGTGCCGACGTCCCCCGAAGAGGAGATGGCGGCGGCATGAGCGGGGGCTTGCCTGAGCGGGTCATGCGAGTGGGCCGCTGCGAAGCGAGGCTTCGCCGGGCGAAACCGGAGCATGCGCAGGTTTCGGCGTGAACCGGCGAAAGCCGGCCCGCGCGCTGCTCATCGACCTGGACGGGGTCGTGCGGCGATACGAGCGGGTCGAGTCGATCGAGGCGAAGTACGGGCTGCCCGACGGCGCGTTCCTGGAGACCGGCCTGGAGTGGACGCGCTATGTGCCCGCCGTGACGGGAGCGTGGACGCGCGCGCAGTGGCTCGACGCGATCGCCGACGCCACGGGCGCGCCCCGGCACGCGCTCGACGAGTGGGATGCCTATCGGGGCGTGGTCGACCAGGACGTGCTGGCGTTCGTGCGCGAGATCCGGGCGCGCGGCATTCCGGTCGGGCTGGCTACGAACGCCACCGACGACCTGCGCGAGGATCTGTCCAAACTGGACCTGGACGGCGAGTTCGACACGGTGATCTCGTCTGCGGAGGTCGGATCGTTCAAGCCCAGCCGCGAGTTCTTCGCGTCGGCGTGCGCCGCCGTCGGTACCGGAAAAGAATTCTGCCTTTTGCTTGATGACACGCACCGCAACGTGATGGGTGCGCGGGCGGCGGGGCTGCTCGCCATGCGCTACACGGGCGTGAGCGATCTGCATTATGTGAGGTCGGCGCTGGCCACGGGATAGAGCGTGCCGTCGGGGCGAGTGCCTTCGAGCAGCACCCGCGCCGTCCGGCCGCGGTGGGTGAGGGTGGCGATGGCGTTGCCGAAATAGGGCTTGGTCAATAGCTCCCAGTCGATGTGGTCCCGCGGGACGCCGAGGAGGCGGGCGACCAGGGCGGCGGGGCCGAAAAGCGGGCGCCACCAACCCATTTTGAGCATGAGACGCATCTTGGCGTCCACGCTGTTGTTCAGCGGCGAGCACGTGATCTGGTGTAGACCGGGCCGGACCTTCGCGATGTAGGAATGGTGCACGTCGCCGCCGATCACGGACACCGTCGCCGGCCTGTTCACCGCCTCGACCACCTCGGTGAGCTCGTCGAAGGAGTGGCCGACCGCCGACCAGTGCTCCAGGTCGTATTTCCTTCTCAACATTTCCATTTTCGGGTACCGGTGGGAAAGCACCTCCATCGCCGACTCCGCATGATGGATCGCCGGCCCGAGCAGCCAGGGCAGGGAAGATGCCAGCACCAGATGGTCGCAGTCGGCCTGCGCCTGCTCGCGCAGCCGGTCCCATTGTGCCTGCGGGAACATCCGCCGCTCACCGGTGAGCTGGCGTGAGCCGCGGCAGTCGAGCATGATCAGACGCGTCCGTCCGATGTCGACGGTGAAGCTCCAGTCGTCGGGCATCCACTTCGCCGCCGGCTCGTTGCCCAGGTGCTGGAACAGCCAATAGGACTCCAGCCCGGCGCCCAGGTGGTCTTCCCAGCCCGGACGGGCCCGCATTTCGGCGAGCCACGCGGCAGAGGAGTTCCAGTCGTCGTGGATCTCGTGATCATCGAAGATCATGACGGTGGAGACGGTGGAGAGCAGCCAGCGCACGTGCGGCTCGGACCACGCCTGCCGATAGAGCTCCACGTATTCGGCGAAGGACCACACATCGTCGGCGTAGATCTGGTCGCCGATCAGCGC
This sequence comes from Allorhizocola rhizosphaerae, assembly GCF_003426775.1. Lineage (GTDB taxonomy): Bacteria > Actinomycetota > Actinomycetes > Mycobacteriales > Micromonosporaceae > Allorhizocola > Allorhizocola rhizosphaerae. Next base: position 2,533 of record NZ_QJUG01000405.1, read on the forward strand.
GAGCAGGTCGGGCAGGGGCTGCTCATGCACCATGGCGCGGGCGGCGTAGGCGATCAGCGCGTCGGGGTCGGGGTGCCGTTTGGCCTCGCGGCAGGAGCCGAACACGATCGTGGCATCGAGGTCATTCTCGTCACGCACGGTGATGACGGATGGGGGCATGCCGGGCAGGGGCCAGACCGGCTCGCCGTCGAGCTCGACCGCGTACTGCATGGTCATCTTTGGTGGGGTGATCACAGGGAGGGCCACATGCACGCCGCGGGTCTCGAACGTGTCGACCGTCACGCTCGCCTCCCCGATCCGCACGGTGACCCGTGCCGGGGCGTCCGTCTGTAGCCACAGGACTGCTTGGTCGCGGGTGACGCGGCGCAGTTGGGGACCGAGAATCAGGCTGGCCATAGGTCATACTGCGACATGAGTCTGTGAGTTCGTTTGAGAGGATGGCCGACATGGATCCAGTCGCCATCGTCCTGCTGATCGTCGGATTGCTCCTGCTCGTGGGTGGGGGCGTGTTCGTCGCGACGCGGCGTCGGCCAGCGCCGCCTGCGCCTCCTTCGAAGGAGCCTGCTGCGGTTGCCGTGGAGGAGGCGCCGGTTGCGCCCGTCGAGCGGGTCGAGGCGCCGGTTGCGCCGGTCGAGCGGGTCGAGGCGCCGGATCCGACGAAGGGGCGGCTGGTGCGGCTGCGCGCGCGGCTCGCGCGGTCACAGAGCGTGTTTGGCAAGGGCCTGCTCGGGCTCCTGTCCCGTGATCACCTCGACGACGACGCGTGGGACGAGGTGGAGGAGAGCCTGATCGGCGCGGACGTCGGGGTCAAGGCGACCACCGAGATCGTCGCGCGGCTGCGCGAGCAGGTGCGCGTGCTGGGCACCCGCACCCCCGACCAGCTGCGCACGCTGCTGGCCGAGGAGCTCACCCACGCGCTTGACCCGTCGCTGGATC
>NZ_QJUG01000406.1 GCF_003426775.1 Allorhizocola rhizosphaerae
GCAGCGACTACGCTGCATTCTGCGGCCGCCGCAGTTGATATTGAATTGTCCACAACTTTCGATGATCGAGCGGCGGCCGTCCATCATCTGGCTGGGCTTCATTCCGCCAGCTCACACGGCATGTCGTGACTGCCGTACTAGCAGACCGTCGCCAGGAGGAACCCGGAATGCGCCGCCAGCTGAACATCTATGTAGGTTGGATCCACCGACGCCGTCGACGGCAGGGACTCCAGAATCGGTTGCGGGTCGGTGCCCGACAACGCGGCGCTGATCAGTAACGTGACGACATCGACATGACTGGCGCCCACCCACGCGTGCGGCCAGTCAACGATATAGACCCGCTCGTCGGTGGTCAGGACGTTGAACGGGTACATGTCACCGTGTAGCAAGGTGTTACCAGCGACGGCTTCGTCAAGCCCCTTCTCCAACGCGCTGAGCATCTCCAAATTCTGGTACGCCCACGGCGCCACGGAGTCTCTATGTGTTCGGCTAGGCACCGCCTGCACCAACACGTCGCACTGTGAACGCTACAGCCGGTGGTTTTGCATCTGGACCTGCTGGGTACCGCAAAGGTCATGTCAAGCGTGGAGCACTCGTCGCGACCTCCCTCTCTTGTCGCGGCGACCCCACGCCCAGCATCCGAGGCGGTCGCCCTCCAGCAAACCTTCGATCCAGTCTGCCTCTCCGCGATGCGCACCTCCGTTGCCGCGCACGCGGCCGATCTAGGGGTGCGGGGCGACCGCCTGAAGGGCTTCGTCCTGGCCATCACCGAACTGGCGACCAACGCCATCCGCCACGGCGGAGGAGCCGGCGACCTGACACTTTGGCAGCAAGCCACCAAACTGTGCTGCCGGGTCACCAACCGGCGACCCGCCCGCACGCTGGCGATTCCACGGCAACGCCCACCCCTGGACACCGTTGGTGGCCGGCGGCGGCCGGGGTGCTGGTGTGCCGTATGCGCGGGATCTGGTTCCTGGTGGCCACGCTCGCGGTCGGGGAGCTCGCGTATGTGGCCGCCGACCGGTGGCGGCCCGTCACCGGCGGCGCCACCGGACTGACCGCCGAACCGCTGATGCTCGCTGGCGGCGCGACGCTGACCCTTGACGGGCACCGGTATCTGTACGTCTTCGCCTGGTTCGCCGTGTTCGTCGGCGCGGTGGTGTGGCTGCTGACGACCCGGTTCGGTCTGGTATTGCGTGGCCTGGCGGCCAATGAGGTACGCCTGCACGCCGACGGCTACGCCGCCACGTTGTGGTTGTGGTCGGCATACGTGGTGGCCGGCGCGGTCGCCGCCGCCGGTGGGGCGCTGATGGTCGCCGGCCGCGGCTACGTGGCGCCCAGCGACCTCGGCTACGTCGTCAGCGCGCTGGCGTTGCTGGCCGCGATCACCGGTCTGCGCCACCCGATCTGGGCCTGCCTCGCCGCGATCGGGATCATCGCGGTGCGAGATATCGGCGGGAACCTGCTCACCGGCCGTGGCCCGCTGATGTTGGGAGCGGCGTTTGTCGCCGCCGCCATCTTCCTGGCCCGTCGACGGGGCCACGGCTCTGCGCAGGTGAATCCGTGACCTTCCTTCACCTGCGCGACCTGGCGGTCACCATCGGCCCCACCGTCATCCTGGAAGGGATCAACCTGGACGTTCCCGCCGGGGCGCGGCACGCCATCATCGGTCACAACGGCGCCGGCAAGAGCACCCTCCTCAACGCGGTCGCCGGGCAGGTGAACGTCACCAGGGGCCGGATTCTGCTGGCCGGCAACGACATCACCGGCCTGCCGCCACACCGGCGGGCCCGAGCCGGCATCGCCCGCACCTGGCAGCATCCAACCCTGGCCGGGCAGCTCACCGTCGCCGACAACCTCCGGCTGGCGCTGCGCCACGGCCGCCGAACAGACCATGACGAGCTGTTGATACGGTTCGGGCTCTCCCCCGTGCAGCACCGGCGCGTGGACGAACTTCCCTATGGGATGCAACGAAAGACAGAGCTAATGATCGCGCTGGCGGCGCGCCCGCGCCTGCTCCTGCTCGACGAGCCCAGCGCCGGTCTCGGCCCCACCGAAGTGGCGGCGGTGATGCGCATTCTGACCGGTCTCGAGCAGGAAACCACGGTGCTCCTGACCGATCACCATCCCGATGTCATCACCTCGGTGGCCACGTCGAGCACCTACCTGACCCGCGGCCGCATCACCGACCCGCCACCACCGGCCGATGGGCCCACGCCGCAGGATCGCGCGCCGTCCGCGGCGACCGGCGAGCCGGCGCTGCGCGTCGCGGCGTTGACGGCAGGTTACGGCCGGGCCTTGGTGCTGCGTGATATCACCTTTACCGTCCACCCAGGACAGACGGTCGCCGTCGTCGCTGACAACGGCGCCGGAAAAAGTACCCTGCTCAACACAATCGCCGGCATCGGCCCAGCGCACACGACCGGATCAATTCACCTTGGCCCCCACGCGCTGACCGGGTTGCCCGCGGCCCGTCGGCAGCAGCTGGGGCTTGGCCTGCTGCCCCAGCAGCGGCGGATCTTCGCCCGGCTCACCGTGGGTGAGAACCTGCAGCTTCCCCATCACCGCGATATCGGTGTGGGCCCGCCCGAACTGCTCTTCGACCAGCTGCGCGGCCGGCAACGGCAACGCGCGGGAACGCTAAGCGGTGGCGAGCAGCAACTGCTGGCGATCGCTCGAGCGGTCGCCGCCGGCCCGAGCGTGCTCCTGCTCGACGAGCCGTTCGAAGGCCTCGCCCGGACGGCCGCCGCGCGGCTCAGACAGCTGCTGGCGCAACTGAACCGCGCCGGTACCGCCATCGTCATCGCCGACCACCGACTCGACGATATCGGCCCGATCATCGACGAGGTCCACGTCCTGGCCGACGGCCAACTGCGCGACGGCCCGTGAACACCGCCCGCCGGGCGGCTAACGCGTCCCGGCGGGCACCGGTCGGGTCCACCGGGTGACGGTGCACAGCCGGGGCTCGCCTGGGAGCCACCGACCGGCCATCGGGCAGGAGACTTCCCGTGTCATCGATTACGGCGATCAGTCTTTCGTGTGTTCTCAATGTCCAGGTCACATCGGTGGAGACGAAGCGCAGCAACCCCGTCAGATCAGTCGCCCGGTTAGGCCTCGATCAGGCGGCTGGTGGCCCGCCGAAGAGGTTGCGGAAATTTCGGCGCGGCGGGCTGACAGCCGTTCATACATCTGGTGCCGGATTCACCGATTGCAATGGATCTTTGTCGATGAGACCTTCGGTTGTTGGCGTCCGGAGGGTTGGGTGTGCGAGGCGGAGGCGATGACCGTGCGGTAAGGGAGACTGTGTAACGAACGGTGTTTCCGGCACCGACACGCTGAGTGAGGACTCGGCGGGAAAGGTGCCGTGATGACCACCACCACGACGCTGCGTGAAGCCACACTGGATGTTGTGGCATCGAAGAAGCGACCTGTGTCCAGCC
>NZ_QJUG01000407.1 GCF_003426775.1 Allorhizocola rhizosphaerae
GGACGGTCACACCGTCCACAGACGACAATGGCTACTACGGCACGCAGGTGCCGACACAGGCGCCGCGACAGACCCCGCCACCGTCGACGACACCGATCTCGGCCGTGCCGGTGTCCGCCGTCCCGGTCTCCACGCCACCCGCGCCGGCCGTGCCGCCACCCGCGGCCCCGCCGGTGTGGCCACCCGTGCAGGCCGACGTGCCGCCGCAGCGCCCGGTCAAACCGGAGTCGCCGTCGGTCGTGCCGCAGCATGTTCCGTACGCCGACGAGACCATGGAGCTGCCCATCTTCCGCGAGCTCGAGTCGGCGTGGTTCAGCACCCGCCGGAGCGTGCCCGAGGATTCTGCGCCAACCACTCCCGCTTACCCGGCGCCAGACCTTACGATCACCGCACAGTTCGCCACCATTGACACCAACGGCAACGGTGGCGGGCCGAAGGCCGGCTCATACGGGGACGTGCCGGCCTCGACCTCGAAGGACGAGATGGTTACAGCTCAGGCGGGTTGGGGTTCCACCGCTCGGCCGGCGGCAGCAGCCGCAGCCGAGACGGTGCCGGCCGCCTACCGTCCGAGCTGGCAGACCGCCGCCGACGAGGGCTGGGCCGCGGCCACCGCCGCGGCGCACGTGGAGCACGGCGATACGACGCAGGTCGGCCTGCCGCGGCGCACACCCATGGCTCAGCTGGTGCCGGGCGGTGTCGACAAGGGCAGCTCGGCCAACCTGCAGCGCCGTTCGCCCGAGGGCGTCCGTGGATTGCTCTCCGCCTACCACCGTGGCGTGCAGCGCGGCCGCACCCAGCAGCAACAGGACGATGACGTCAATCCGGGCCTGACAGGGGCCGGTGGCCAATCTGGCAAGGAGCACGAGGCATGACCACAACGCAGGATCTAGGTTGGCTTCTGGCCAACTTCGCCGACCGAGTGCCAGGCGTGGCCCACGCGGTCGCGGTCTCCGCGGACGGCCTGCTGCTCGCCGCGTCCCGCGATCTGCCGCGGGACCGCGCGGATCAGCTTGCCGCGATAGCGTCCGGTCTGGTGAGCCTCACCCAGGGGGCGGCCCGCTGCTTCGAGGGCGGCGCCGTGCTGCAGACCGTGGTGGAGATGGACAACGGGTTCCTGTTCCTGATGTCCATTTCGGATGGTTCGTCGTTCGCCGTGCTCGCGTCGCGCAGTTGCGACGTCGGCCAGGTCGGATATGAGATGGCACTGCTGGTCGACCGGGTCGGCGACGCGCTGACCCCGGCGCCGCGCAGCGCCGCCGGAGTGATGGGCTGACGAGGACCCCGCAAAGGGTGTTGAGAGAGGGGGTGACGGCGAACGATGCCAGATAGGGAAGAGCCGACGGGCGCCTTGGTCCGGCCATATGCCGTTACCCGCGGTCGCACCCGGCCGAGGCTGGAAATTGCGATCGAGGCATTGGTGGAGACCACTGTTCGCGGGCGCTCGGCCGGCACCGGCTCGCGCGGCGGACACGGCCGCGAGCATCAGCACATCGCGTCGCTGTGCGACGGCAAGGTGCAATCGCTCGCCGAGATCGCGGCCAGGATGAAGTTACCGCTTGGAGTTGCGCGGGTACTTATCGCCGATATGGCCGCCGACGGGCTGGTCGCGGTGTACGAACCAACCTCATTTGAAAACAACGATGCGGTTGGCACAGAACTGCTTGAGAGGGTGCTGAGTGGACTTCGGAGGCTCTGACATGTCTGCGCGTCCCGCGACGACGGGACGGGTGACGTCAGCGAAGATAGTCATTGCCGGCGGATTCGGTGTCGGCAAGACGACGTTGGTTGGCTCCGTCTCGGAGATCACGCCGCTCACCACCGAAGCCATCATGACTTCGGCCGGCGTCGGCGTCGACGACACGCGCCAGATCCCCAACAAGACCACCACGACGGTGGCCATGGACTTCGGGCGCATATCGATCGACCGCGACCTGATCCTGTACCTGTTCGGCACGCCCGGTCAGACCCGCTTCTGGTTCATGTGGGACGAGCTCGTCCGTGGCGCCATCGGTGCGGTGGTCATGGTCGACACGCGCCGCCTGGCCGACTGCTTCGCGGCCATCGACTTCTTCGAGCACCGCAAGCTGCCCTACCTCATTGCCATCAACTGCTTCGACGGCATGCAGTATCACCAGGCACAGGACGTCCGCGACGCCCTCGCCATCCCGTCCGACGTGCCCGTCGTCAGCTACGACGCCCGCAACCGCGAGTCCACCAAGCAGGTCCTCATCTCGCTCGTGGAGTATGTCCTGTCCATGCGCCGTCAACGCGTCGGAGCCTAGCCAGCGTCACCCACAGGACACTTGGACGGCATACGGCCACGCCGTTGGTGCTTTGATCGGGAGATCTTCGCCATGTCTGGTGACCGCGTCGGCGACGGCACGCACATCGACTCGGTTGAGCCATATGCTGATCGTCTGGGACGGCCTTTACGACACCTGACACCAGACTGGCGCGCGGAGGGCACACGGCCGCGATCACGCACGATCAGCGGCAGATCGGTGCGCCGGCCGTCGGGGAGGGCTACCAGGGCAACCGATCACGCTGGGGAGCACGCTTTAGCCTTGAGGCTATGGATCATATCGATTTCTGCACCATCGAGCAGAAACTCGACGTCGGGGTGTTGCCGACACTCGTCCCGCACCTTAACGGCGTTGCTTTGCCCGACCTGGTTCGCAAGGTTGAGCTGCCCTTTGCACGGCGCGAGGGGAAGCCCGACCTCGCAGGCAGTTACGCGGGTCTGCTCGACGAGCGGGTGCGCTGGCCGGGTCGGCACTACCTCGGCGATCCAGTCCTAAGCTGGTTCGGCGACGGCGACACTGTTCTGCTTGGGTGCGTCTGCAGTGATTGGGGCTGCTGGCCGTTCACCGCGATGGTCACGGTCGAGGAAGAGACGGTCATTTGGTGTGGCTACCGCACCGGGCATCGCGATTGGGACTACCGCGAACTGCGTGATGTTACCTTCGATCGCCGCCAGTACGAGGAAGCGTTGCGGGCGACAGCTCGCTGAGCAGCGGCCTTCACGCTCAAGTCGGTCCGCCTCCGACAACGCACTGTCCATCGGCTTCTTGACGACCGGTGTCTGGTCGGGCACAGGTCGAGGCGACCGGAGGATCGTCTCTCATCGGATGCCCATCGGGAACTGACATGCGTCCTACCGGTCGCTGCGGCGTGGAGCGGCTCAAGAGAGGTATGAGCCACGCAGCACTTTAGATCCCGGCACGCTGCGCCGCCTCGCCGCAGCACCTCACAGTGGCAGGAGCGCAAACACGGGCACAGCGCGGATTGCCACCCCATCACCGCTACACGCGGCACACGGTTGAGTCTTGAAGCGGGGGCGGGGGATCGCTCTGGGCCACTAAAGCCCACCCCAAGCCCCACCCACCCGCAACCGAGAAACCCACAC
>NZ_QJUG01000408.1 GCF_003426775.1 Allorhizocola rhizosphaerae
GTGCTGGGTGCCTACCGGTTCACCGGATACAAGGGCAAGCCTCAGCCCATCCGCAAAGACCCGGTCGGCTCGGTGTCGGTGCTCGTGCCCGACGCCCACGAGGAGGTGGCCAACAGCGAGGTGCGCCGGGCCGGAGTCGTGACCGCGGCCGTGGTGCGCACTCGCGACTGGGTCAACGCCCCGGCCAATCTGCTGCGCCCGCCGGTGTTCGCCGACGAGATCGCCAACGCGGCCGGCAAGGCGGGCCTCGACGTCGAGTTGCTCGACGAGGCGGCGCTGGCCAAGGGCGGCTTCGGCGGCATCCTGGCGGTCGGCATGGGCTCGGAGGCCAAGCCGCGCATGGTGCGCCTGACCTACAACCCGCCGGAGACGCTGGCGCCGACGAAGAAGCTCGCTTTGATCGGCAAGGGCATCACGTTCGACACCGGGGGCGTGTCGATCAAGCCGGCCCAGGGCATGTGGGAGATGAAGTCCGACATGGCGGGGGCGGCCGCGGTCGCCAGCGTGATGATCGCGCTGGCCGAGCTGAAGCCGCTGCTGCAGGTGTCGGCGTTCATCCCGATCGCGGAAAACATGCTCTCCGGCGAGGCCTACCGCCCCGGCGACGTGGTCACGATGCGCAACGGCAAGCGGGTCGAGGTGCTCAACACCGACGCCGAGGGCCGCATGATCCTGGGCGACGCGATCGCGCGCGCCTGCGAGGACAACCCCGACTATCTACTTGAGACGTCCACTTTGACCGGTGGACAGGTGATCGCGCTGGGCAAGAAGATCGCCGGCGTGATGGGCTCCGACGAGCTGTGCCAGCGGGCCAAGGTGGCCGGTGAGGCGGTGGGCGAGCCCACGTGGCCGATGCCGCTGCCCGACGAGATTCGCAAGTCGATGGAGTCGGATGTGGCCGACATTTTGCAGGTCAGCGCGGGCATGGAGCGGGCCGGGCACATGCTGCAGGGCGGTGTGTTCCTGCGCGAGTTCGTGGCCGAGGGCGTGCAGTGGGCGCACATCGACGTGGCCGGGCCCTCGTTTCACTCCGGCGAGCCGACCGGCTATTGGAGCAAGGGCGGCACGGGCGTGCCGGTGCGCATGCTGATCGCGCTCGTCGACGACCTCGCCTCCAACGGTTAACTATTGCCGGATCTCTTCTTGCGCTCGTTGTAGTCCCGCATCCGTTGGGGGTATCCGACGAGCTGCACGTCGTAGACGGGGATGGACCAGCGCTGGGCGAACTGCCGGACCGCCAACGGGCTCGGCATCCGGCGCCTGGTCCACTCGCCGTCAAAGGCGATGAGCATGACGGTCGTCTCGGTCACGGTCGTGCGCGGCTCGATGAACGCCTCCACACCGCGGCGAGTCTGCAGAAACTGCTCAAGGTGGGCTATATCGCCCGGCTTGGCCGAACGATCGGCTGACGAGCTGCTACGACGCCGGAACCACCCCACTGGCTCTCCCTCTCGCTCCAATCTCAAGGAGACAAGAGTAAAGCAGGAGTGTCGTTCGGCACCTCCCCGAGCGCGGCGCGGGCCGGAGTGACAAGATGACCGTTGGCAGCCTTGACACATGAGGGAGCGATCGTGACCGACACCTTCGACGTAGTGATCCTCGGCGGCGGCAGCGGCGGATACGCCACCGCGTTGCGCGCGTCGCAGCTGGGACTGTCCGTTGCGCTGATCGAGAAGGACAAGCTCGGTGGCACCTGTCTGCACCGCGGCTGCATCCCGACCAAGGCGCTGCTGCATGCGGGTGAGGTGGCAGACCAGACCCGCGAGTCGGCACACTTCGGCATCAACGCCGAGCTGCTGGGCGTGGACATGAAGGGTGTCAACGCCTACAAGGACGGCGTGGTCGCGGGCCTCTACAAGGGCCTGCAGGGCCTGATCAAGGCGGCCAAGGTGACCTATGTGGAGGGTGCGGGCACGCTGGTCGCGCCCAATGCGGTCGAGGTCGCCGGCACCCGTTACACGGGGCGCAACATCGTGCTGGCCACCGGGTCCTACTCCAAGACCCTGCCCGGTCTGGAGATCGACGGCGAGCGCGTGTTCGCCAGCGAGGAGGCCCTGCAGCTCGACCGGGTCCCCGCCAGCGCGATCATCCTGGGCGGCGGCGTGATCGGCGTCGAGTTCGCCAGCGCGTGGAAGTCGCTCGGCTCGGATGTGACGATTATCGAAGCCCTGCCCCGTTTGGTGCCGGCCGAGGACGCAGATCTTTCGAAGCAGCTTGAGCGGGCGTTCCGCAAGCGTGGGATCAACTTCAAGGTGGGCAAGCCGTTCGAAAAGTTCGAGAAGACCGACTCCGGCGTCAAGGTGACCATCGCGGGCGGGGAGACGTTCGAGGCCGAGCTGCTGCTCGTGGCCGTCGGGCGCGGCCCGTCGACGGCCAACTGCGGCTTCGAGTCGCAGGGCGTGAAGATGGATCGCGGTTTCGTGCTCACCGACGAGCGGCTGCGCACCAACGTGCCCAATGTTTACGCCGTCGGCGATATCGTGCCCGGGGTCCAGCTGGCGCACCGCGGCTTCCAGCAGGGCATCTTCGTGGCAGAGGAGATCGCCGGCAAGAATCCGGCACCGATCGTCGAGTCGGGCATCCCCCGCGTGACCTACTGTGACCCCGAGGTCGCCTCGGTCGGCATCACCGAGGCGCAGGCCAAGGAGAAATTCGGCGAGGGCAGCGTGGAGACCTACAACTACAACCTCGGCGGCAACGGCAAGAGCCGGATCCTGGGCACGCAGGGTTTCGTGAAGCTCGTGCGGCAGAAGGACGGCCCGGTCGTCGGCATCCACATGATCGGCGCTCGCATGGGCGAGCAGGTGGGCGAGGCGTCGCTCATCGTCAACTGGGAGGCGTTCCCGGCCGAGGTCGCGCAGTTGATTCACATGCACCCGACGCAAAACGAGGCCCTGGGCGAGGCGCACCTCGCTCTTGCGGGCAAGCCGTTGCACGCGCACAACTAGGCTTGAGCTAATTTGACTTCACCCACATAAGGAGTTCGGAGCAATGCCGGTATCGGTCACCATGCCGCGGCTGGGCGAGAGCGTCACCGAAGGCACCGTCACGCGGTGGCTCAAGCAGGAGGGCGAGCGCGTCGAGGTCGACGAGCCCCTGCTCGAGGTGTCCACCGACAAGGTCGACACCGAGATCCCGTCTCCGGCGGCTGGTGTCCTGCAGAAGATTCTCGTCGCCGAGGACGAGACGGCAGAGGTGGGTTCGGAGCTCGCGCTGATCGCGGGCGACGGCGAGGCGGCTCCCGCGGCGGCACCGTCGCAGCCGGAGGAGAAGCCGCAGGCCGCAGCCGCCCCGCAGCCCTCGCAAGAGGCCCAGGCGCCCGCACAGCCGCAGCAGGAGGCACCCGCGCAGGCAGCACCCGCGCAGGCAGCACCCGCGCAGGCAGCACC
>NZ_QJUG01000409.1 GCF_003426775.1 Allorhizocola rhizosphaerae
CGCGCCCAACTGGGCCAGCCGCTTGCCGAGCTTGGGCGGACCCGCGATGAGATACGCCAGCCCAAACGCGGGCAGTACGAGAAACGCCTGCAGCATCTTGGCCAGGAATCCGAGCCCGACCACCGCACCCGCCAGCACCAGCCACCGCGTCTGTCCGGTCTGGAGCGCTCTCGTGACCCCGTATGCCCCGACCGTCAACGCCAGCACGAGCAGCGCGTCCGGGTTGTTGAACCGGAACATCAGCACCGCGACGGGCGTGAGCGCGAGCACGGCTCCCGCAATCAGCCCCGCTGTCATGCTTTCGGTCCACCGGCGCACCGCCGCGTAGAGCACACCCACCGACGCGACCCCGCACAACGCCTGCGGCAGGAGGATCGCGAACGAACTGAGGCCGAATATCCGTACCGACAAACCCATAAGCCACAACGAGGCCGGCGTCTTGTCAACGGTGATGAAATTGGCCGAGTCGAACGAGCCGAACAGGAACGCCTTCCAGCTCTGCGACGCCGCCTGTGCCGCCGCCGAGTAGTACGGATTGGCCCAGCCCGATTCGCTCAGGCCCACCAGATAGAGCCCGGCCGTCGCGCTCAGAAGCAGCGCAAGCGGAAGATGCCGCAGCAGTCGTTTTCCAGGGTGTCCCTCCGCTGCGCTCCGGTGCGCATGCCGGTCGATTCCCTCGGGCAAGTCCTCGCTCATGCGAGCGACACTTTCGTGCCCGCCTATGCGATGTGTCAGGGCCCGCTGTGAATCACCTGTGAACCTGCATGTCGGCCAGATGGGCGTGCGCTTGCACCACCCGGGCGTTGGCCTCGTCGGACCGGTACACCCACTCCCGGGCCGCGTCCTCGTCCAGGCCCTTGGCCAGCTGCCGTTCGATCAGCCCGGTCACCCGCAGGTCCGGGTCGGCATCAATGTGGACGGTCAGGTCCAGCAGCTCCCGGGCCTTGGGCCAAACCAGCAGATAGTTTCCCTCGGTCACCACGAGCTCGCACGCCCGCGGCACCGGGATCGATCCGGCGATCGGCTCGTTCATCACGTGGTCGAACGACGGCGCATAGACCACGTCCTCCTCACGCGCCCGCAATCGCCGCAGCAGCGCCACATATCCCGACTCGTCGAACGTCTGTGGCGCGCCCTTCACCCGTGCGAGCCCCAGACTTCTCAAGACGTCGTTGGAAAGATGAAAACCATCCATCGGTACCGCGCAAGCGCCCGCCAGCGCGTCGCAGATCCGCTGCGCCAGCGTCGACTTGCCCGCGCCCGGGGCACCGGCTATGCCCACGATCATGCGCCGGCCCGGCACCCGCCTGCGCACGATCTCGTCATGCACGCTCGAAAACAAGGCGACCCCCAACGTATGTCTGAGCGACCTGCGTCAGCCGGATCTCGTCGTCCGGCCCAGCGAACGGGTCCCGGTCGAGCACGGCCAGATCGGCCAGCATGCCCGGCGCGATAATCCCGGTGTCGCGCCAACCGTTGGCCCGCGCCGATCCCTCGGTGTATGCGGTCAGCGCGGTGGCCAGGTCGAGCCGCTGCTCGGGGAGCAGCACCCGTCCGCCCGCGTAGGACCGGTTCACCGCCACGTGGATCGCCTGCCACGGGTCGGCCGTGCTCACGGGCCAGTCGCTGCCCGCGGCCAGCGGGGCTCCCGTGCGCGCGAGGTCGCCGAACGGATACAGCCAGCGGGCCCGTTCCTCGCCAAGGAACGGCAGCGCAAGCTCGTCGAGCTGGGGTTCGTGATGCGCCCACAGCGCCTGAATGTTGGCCGTCACGCCCAACTTCGCGAATCTCGGCACATCATCGGGACGCACGACCTGCAAGTGTGCGATCTGCGCCGACACGCCGCTCGGGCAACGCTCGACCGCATCGAGCGCAGCGCGAACCGCCGCATCACCGATCGCATGAAAGTGCACGCCAAACCCGTTGTGCGCCAATGCTTCCACATAGGACGGGAGTTCGGCGAAGTCTACAAACGACAGTCCGCTCCCGCGCCCGCAGAGGTACGGTGAGCTCATCGCGGCCGTGAAGTTCTCGCATACCCCGTCCAGCATGATCTTCACCATGGGCGTGGAGAACGTGCCCACCGATGCGCGCCGCGCGACCAGCGACTCGATTTGCGAAGCGCCCAGCGCGCGATCCCACCAGAGCGCGCCGCACACCCGCGCCGTGAGCTCGCCCGACGCCGCCAAGGCTCGATAAGCCGGGCTGGCGTCCTCGTATCCGCCATACGCGCCGAGGATCGCGTCCTGCCACCCGGCCACCCCGAGCGCGTGCATGTGCGCCTGCCCGGCCCGCAGACCCGCCTCGTATTCGGCCGCCGTCGACCCGGGCAGGTGCCGCGTGACCAGCGTCACGGCGCCCTCGTGCAGGGTGCCGGTCGGTGTGCCGTCCGGATCGCGCTCGATCCTGCCGTCCACCGGATCGGGCGTCGAGGCGTCGATCCCCGCGATCGCCAGCGCGGCCGAGTTGACCCAGGCGCCATGGTGATCGCCGTTGTGCAGCAGGGCCGGCCGGTCCGGGCACGCCTCGTCAAGTTGCGCGGCTTTCGGGGTACCCCCCGGAAAAACAGACATGGACCAGCCGGCACCGGTCAGCCAGGCGCCTTCCGGCAGTCCCCGGGCATATCGGACAATGGCGTCGCGGTAGGCGGGCAGGTCCGGCAGCCCGGAAAGGTTGCACCGCAACGATTCCAGCCCACCCCACACCGGGTGCGCATGGGCGTCGTGAAACGCGGGAATCAGCAGCCGGTGCCCCAGCTCGACAACACGCGTGCGCGGCCCGATCAGGACCGCGATGTCCCCGACCTCGGCGATGCGCTCGCCCTTCACGGCCACCGACACGTCCCGGACCGCGCCCCGCACAAGGGCACGACCACCCACGAAAGCAAGATCTGCGTACACCGTGGGATACGGTAATACACCATGTCCCCACTGACCCCCGGCGCGAGACTGCACGACCGCTACCTGCTTGAACGACGGATCGGCGCGGGCGGCATGGCGCAGGTGTGGCTCGCCCACGACAGCGTGCTGGGCCGGCAGGTGGCGGTCAAGACGCTGATCGGCGAGGCCGCCGCCGACCCGGGGCTGCGCGCGGGGGCCAGGCGCGAGGCGCAGGCCGCGGCGAAGCTCACCCACCCCAACATCACGGCCGTGCACGACTACGGCGAGCACGAGAGCACGCCCTACATCGTGATGGAGCTGCTGCACGGCGAGACGCTGGCCGACCGGCTGGCCCGTGGGCCGCTGAGCTGGCCGCAGGCCGCCGCGATCGGCGGGCAGGTGGCCGGGGCGCTGGCCGCCGCGCACGCGCAGGGTGTG